>DATBBO010000436.1:0-6136 GCA_036270995.1 Dongiaceae bacterium
CGCCGGCGCCGATGTGACGTTGAACGGGCTCGGCGTGAGGTCAAGAAGTGTCGCTCCAGTAGCTTATCGCGGCCATCTCCATGGGAGACCTGTTTGACTTCTTCCTGAGCTGCCTCGCTCGAGGTCGAGAGCCTCAGACCCCACCGGGTCGAACGGCTCCCTTTGCGTCCATAATCCGCGGGCATTGTGTTCATATCCGATCGGCATTTCCAAACGGGGCGCGCAACTCCGATGCTGAATGCGTCCGGAGCCGTCATAGCTGGGCTCCGCAAGGGAGGAGCGAATCTCCGATGTCATGACGGGCGAAAGCAGCCGGAGGGAGATGATCATGAGGTGGGCACAGAGGTTACTGAGTGCGGGAGCCTTGAGTGCGGTGCTGTTGCTCACAGGCATGAGCGGAACGGCCGCAGCGAATGGCCTGGCGTCGGAGGGCTTCGCCGATCTGGCGGCCCGGGTAACGCCCGCCGTCGTTAGTATCTCGACCCATCGCGACCTCGACATGTCCGCGGACAATCCCGCCGGTGAGAGTGCGGACCAGGAGAAGAACAAGGATTCCCGTTCTTCTGCTTCCCTCGGATCCGGCTTCATCATCGATCCATCCGGCTATGTCGTCACCAACTACCATGTCGTCGCAGATGCCGATGAGATCCTGATCACGCTCAGGGGCGGCAAGAGTTTCCCGGGTACCTTGATCGGTGTCGATGAGAAGACGGATCTCGCCTTGCTCAAGGTCGACGCGCCGAGCCCGCTGCCCTTCGTTTCCTTCGGCGATTCGGACGCCATCAGGGTCGGCGATCAGGTGATGGCCGTGGGCAATCCCTACGGACTCGGAGGAACCGTGACCATGGGCATCGTCTCCGCCACCGGTCGCGACCTCCACGCCGGCGCTTTCGACGACTTCATGCAGATCGACGCTTCCATCAATCCGGGCAACTCGGGAGGGCCGTGCTTCAACCTGGAGGGCGAGGTCATCGGCGTCAATTCTGCCATCGCCTCGCCCAATGGGGGAAGCGTGGGGCTTGCCTTCGCCATTCCCGCCAATCTGGCCAAACCCATTGTGCAAGAGCTTCGCCTGCACGGACATGTCGTCCGCGGCTGGATCGGGATCAGCATCCAGGAGGTAACACCTGACCTTGCCGAATCTCTGGAGCTCAGCCAACAAGGTGGCGCGCTCCTGACGTCGATTCAGCCCCACAGCCCGGCGGCGGCCGCGGGCCTGCGGCAGGGTGATGTCATCCTAGCCTTCGACGGACACAAGCTGGGCGAATCGCGTGAGCTGCCGCGGATCGTGGCGGGCGAACCCGCAGGCAAGCACGTCAGCGTCGTCGTTTGGCGCGATGGCTCCAGCAGGACTCTGAGCCTCGAGGTGGCGTCCAAGGAGGAGAAGCCGCTCACTGCTCCTGCTGACCAGGGGGGCCGCCCGATGGCCGACAACCTGCTGAGCGGGCTGCAGCTCGCCGCCCTGACGGAACATCTGCGTCGGCAGCTGGCCCTTCCCGACGACGCCAGAGGTGTCGCCATCGTCGACCTGGCGGAGAGCAGCTTTGCCGCTCGTCTGGGTCTGCGGCCCGGCGACGTCATCGAGCAGGTGGAGCGGCGCTATGTGAGCAGCCCGGCGGATGTCAGTCGTCTGGTGCAGCAGGCCGCTCTCAAGGGTCGCTCGGCGGTATTGCTCCTCGTTCGGCGCGGGAACAACGAGCTCTACCTGGCCGCCAAATCAGCGAAGAGCAAGAACCTGGGGGCTCTCCTTCTTTATCGCCTAGCTGCGCGATGCGCATAGCCGGACCGGGTGCCGCCGGGAACGACATGGGAGACGATCATGGCGCTGATATTCGAGCCAGAACGCCTCATCTATGACGCAAGCGAACGCCTGATCCGAATCTTCGCCATCGACGGTCCAAGGCCCATTCCCTGTGCGGTCTCAAGGGCAGCTCTGATCGCCCTCGAGGACGATGCGCTGGCGGGGCCTCACGCGATGGCAATAACCTACCGACGCAACCGAAGCCTCATTCACGAGATTGCCGAGCGCAAATATCGGGCAGGTCAATTTGAGTCCTGCGGTAGCATCGTCATCCGCCTTGTTGACATCGCTGACTGCCTCGAAGGCCCATCTCCATCGCCCGCCGATCCCGATCGCCCGGGGGGCGAGCATCGCCGCCGTGATCGCTAACAAGCTCGTCTTCCTGACGTCGTCGCCCTGATCGTCCGGATTCTGCCCACCTGCCATCGCCCGGGGGAGGGCAAATTGACATCGATTTCAGGCAGGCTCATTGTCAGGCGATATTGCCGGGTCGCCCTGTAAGCCACCAAGATCAACGGAAGATCGGCTTGTCGCTGCGAGGGAGGGCCGTCACCCAATGAGGTGCAGGTTTGGCGCCACGATTGCCAATGTTGCGACGTGACTTCTGTCAGTCGCAGCATGGCGCGAATTGCGGGAGAGTTCCGCCGGCGCTTTGACGCGTCGTTCATGCGCCTCGTGGAGGGAGACACGCGGCGCGGCTGGTGGCGGGGCCGAGTATCACTGCTCGGATGCCTCGCGCTGGGGATGACAACGGCCGTCTGCTACTGGCTCGGCCTCAAACTGGGCGCGACCGCCTTCCTTTTTCTGATCATCATCATCCTGCTGTCGCTCGCAGTCAGTATGGTAATGGCGCTCACATTCTCGCTGATTGCCGTCGTTTTACTTGCCGTCTTCTTCGCCGAGCCACGATTCAGCTTCGAGGTGATTGCCGCCCAGGATTTCTGGAGACTTTCCCATTTCCTTCTCGCCTTGCTCATCGTCACCGGTCTCGTGACGAGGCTGCGCGGGCTGGCCTCAGGCCGTCGTGAGCAGGCTCAGCTCCTTAACCTCACGAACGATGCGATCTTCGTCCTCGACCTGGGTGGCACAATAACGTACTAGAATCGCGGCGCCGAGGATCTCTATGGATGGAAAGCAGACGAGGCGACCGGCAAGAGGATTCAAGATCTGCTGGGAACGAATTTCCCGGTCTCGCGAGACGAAAGCATGCAAGCGCTCCTCGGGGTGGGACACTGGGAGGGCGAGCTTACGCAGACAAGGCGTGACGGGTCGCGGCTCGTTGTAGCCAGTCGCTGGTCACTCCAACGCGAACCGGACGGACGGCCTTCGGGAGTCTTGGAGATCAACACGGACGTTACCCAGCGCAAGCAGGCCGAGGAGGCGCTCAGCCGAAGCCAGGCGGCCTTGCTTGCCCAGGCGCAAAGATTGAGCGCGACCGGCAGCTTCGGCTGGAATCCGCAGAGCGGCGAACTCATATGGTCCGACGAAACCTTCCGGATCTTCGGCCTCGATCCGCGAACAAAGCCGACGGCCGAAGAGGTGCTGAAGCGCGTGCATCCGGATGACCTCCCCCTGGTCAGGGAGGTGATCGAGCGGGCAGCAAGCGAAAGGCAGGAATTCGATTTCGAGCACAGGCTGCTGATGCCCGATGGATCGGTGAAGTATCTTCATGTCGTCGCCCATCCGATGGTCGATGATCCGAGCACCGTGCAGTTCGTAGGCGCGATGATGGATGTCACCGCCACCAAACGCTCGCAAGAACAGCTGCAGCAGGCCCAGTCCGAGCTTGCCCATGTGACCCGGGTGACGATGCTAGGGGAGATCACGGCGTCGATCGCCCATGAAGTAAATCAGCCTCTGGCTGCCATCACCACCGACGGTCAGGCCGGTCTGCGCTTCCTCGATCACAGCCCGCCCAATCTCGACGAGGTGCGTGGGTGCTTGAAGCGGATGATCAGCGACGGCAGGCGTGCAGCCGAGATTGTCCAGCATATCCGGGCGCTCACCAAAAAGAGCGTGCCGGAAGCGATCAGACTGGATCTGAATGCTGTCATCCGCGATGGCACCTTTCTGCTTCAGCGTGAATTGACGACACAGCGGGTGGTGTTTCGCCCTGAGCTTGCGCGCGGTCTGCCCGCCGTCCTCGGCGACAGAGTTCAGCTCCAGCAGGTGGTCATCAACCTGGTCATCAACGGGATCCAGGCGATGGCTACGGTGAACGACCGGCCGCGTGAGCTGGTGGTTCGCTCGAGTCAGGATGGCGCCGGCCATGTGGTGGTATCGGTGCGGGATTCGGGCACCGGGATCGACCCGGGCCATGCTGACAGGATTTTCGACGCCTTCTTCACGACCAAGCCCAACGGCATGGGCATGGGTCTCTCTGTTTGCCATACCATCATCGAAGCGCATGGCGGCCGGATATGGGCCTCCAGCGATAGCGGCTCCGGCGCGACCCTCCTGTTCAGCCTTCCCTCGATCCGCGAGAGCCCGCCCTAATCGAGGCCGCCGCCGCCGGTCAGGCAAGCGCCGAGGCGAGGGCGGCGGCTGCGAAGCCTCCTCCCAGCGCTGCCCACTCCCGCTTAGTGACGGCCATGGCCGTGACGGCGCCGAGGCAGCCGGCGAGGCTGGGCCACCCGCCCTCGAGTATGCCCGCGGCGGCGAAGGCGACGAACAGGTTGCCGGGCGCGAGCCGTAGGAGCCGCGGCAGAAGCCCGTGCTGGGGCATGGCGCTCGCCGCCAGGAAGCCGCCGGAGCGCATGGCATAGGTCACGGCGGCGACCGCCAGCACGGCGGCGAGGATCCTGAGATCAGACATCGTCGCCTCTGAGCGCGCTGACCAGCGTGCCCGCCCCGCCGCCGATAAGCATCGCCCAACTCGGCCCCAGGCTGCTGGCCACTGCGAGGCCTACCGCCGCCGAGACGGCCCAGGGCACCAGGCTCCGCGGGCCGCGCCACTGCGTCGGCAGCAGGGCCACGACAAAGACCAGGGGCCGGAAGGCCGCGGCACCGGCGAGCGGCCCATGGGGGCGCAGCGGCAGGGCATGCCCCAGCGCCGTGCCGCCGATCCAGCCACTGGCCATGGGCAGGCTGCAGCCCAAGAGATAGCCCGCATCGCGCCGTCCGCGCTCGGCCTCCGCCACGGTCATGAACCAGGAGGCGTCCCCCAGAAGTGCCAGAATCGGCAGCATCACGCGCCGCGGCACATCGGTGAAAAATTGGCGCAGATGAGCGCCCATCACCAGGTAGCGGGCATTGGTTGCGGCGCAGGCGAGCATCATGACCGCAATCGGCGGCGGCATGGCCCAGAGCCCCAGCACGACGGCCTGCGCCGTGGCGGAATAGACGAGGAGGCTGAACAGCACGGCCGCGGCGAAATCCAGGCCGAGGCCGCGATAGGCCACGCCCATGACGATTCCAGCCACCCCGTTGCTGAGGATGAAGGGCAGGCCCGCGAGCAGCCCCCGGCGCAGGCCGGCTGTGGTGAAGGGCATGGCGGGAGATCGGCTTCTCATGGTCATGGGCATTAGACTGATGCCGCTCGCCGCTGTCAAGAGAGCGCGGCCGCGCGCCGGGCTGGCGGCTGGCAGCTACAAGGCCTTGACCACCGACAGGACGATCTCGCGCAACCAGCGGTGGCTCAATTGTTGGTCAAGGCGCCGGTGCCAGAGCATGCCAGTCTCGACACGCGGGGAGTCGCAGGGCAGTTCGCGGATCCGCAAGGGATGGTTGTTCAGGAGAACCCGGGCGATGCGGAGGCTCAAGATGCAGATCAAGTCGGACTGGGCGAGAATCGGTGCCGCCGAGAGATAGGGCGCCCGAAGCGCAATGCACCGCGCCTGGCCGTGCTCGGAGAGCCACCGGTCGATAAAGCCGATGTCTTCGCGGCTGGAAGATATCTCGAGAAACCGCAGCTTCGCGACGGAAGCGGGCGAGAGGCGGATACCGCCGGCAGGATGGTCCTTGCGCATGACCATCACGAATGGATCCTCAAGCAGAGGAGCCGCGAGGAAGCGCTCTCCCGGGGGGCTCGGATTGCCGAGGGCAAGATCGACATCGCCGCGCTCCAGATGCTCGGCGATGCTCAAGGTTCCGCTCGGGCGCAGATCAAGGTAGACCTTCGGCGCCGTTTTCGTGACGGCCGCAACCAGCGGCGGCACCACGACGACTGCGGCATAGTTGTTGACCGCGATTGCGAAGCGCCGGTCGCTCGTTGCCGGATCGAAGGCGACCGGTGCGAGGGCGAGCTGCATCTCGCCGGGTCGAGATTGATTGTCATGGCTATGGCCATTAGAATTGGTCTCGCCGATGTCAAGGGACCCCGTCCGCGCCGCGACC
>DATBBO010000437.1:0-1771 GCA_036270995.1 Dongiaceae bacterium
TTGTAATCCAGTGTTGCTGCCGATCGCCCAGCAACATGGCTTTGCAAATCTGCCTGTCGGCGGACATGAAGCCGTGACGGCCCGGCGGCAGAATCCGCACCATGACCCTCGGCCTCAGCCATCTGGTCTCGACCGGACGCCGCGCGATCGGTGGGAGCGTGATGCGGTCTTTCGCCTGGACCGCCCTCAGCCCTGCGGAGGATTCGGATCTCTTTCTCCTCGCCTTCCCGCAATCGGGCCTCGACTGGATGGCGCGGCTCTACGCCAATGCCTGCGTGATCCTTGCGGGCGATCGGCGGAAGGTCACGCAATTCAATCTCGACGATCTTGTGCCGGCGGAGGATCTGCGCCGGCCGGCCGGGGCGCCGCCGCTGCCGGTGCCGGGATTCCGCTGCTTCAAGAGCGATGCCCCGTTCACGCGACGCTATCGGAAGGTGATCTATCTCGTCCGCGATCCGCGCCGGGTCATGGCCGACCGCCATGCTGCGCTCGTTGCGCGCGGTCAATGGCGCAGCAGCCTGGAAGAGATGGTGCGCCACCGGCGCCATGGCATCCGGGCCTGGGTGGCGCACGCAGCCGGCTGGCTCGAGCATGTGGAAGCCCCGGCCTTTGCCCTGGTCCGCCATGAGGATCTTCGCGCCCGCACGGCCTTCGAGCTGACGCGGCTCTTCGATCTCCTGGGCTGGCATCTCGACCCGGCCCAGGCGGCCCAGGCGGTGGCGCGCGCCGCGGAGGCTGGGTGGGCACCGCCCGATCCGCGGCTCGGCGCCGCCGCCTGCCCCCGGCCGGCCGGGCCCGCGGCTTCGGGAGCCATCCCGCTCTCCGCCATGCGGCTCATCGGCGAGACCGCCGGACCGCTGATGTTCCGCCTCGGCTATCTCGCCGAGGAGGCGGAAGCTCCGTCTGCCGAGCGCGGATCGCCCGCACCCCTGGTCAGGCTGTTCGCCGACAAAATCCCCGGCTGAGCGATTCCCCACACTGGAGAGAATCACTCGACGAGGTGCGGAGCCCCGGTGAGGTAGTACAGCGTCTCGCTATAGGGCAGGCGGGTCAGGACCGTTCCCTTGCTGATGGCTCCAATTGCAAGGCGCGGCAGAACAGGCTGACACCACCCATCTCGCGTTGGCAGATGGCATCAGGACTGTCGAGCCAATTGGTGTTGAGGCCCGACGCGATGACCGTTGCCCCATCCGGCAGGGCACCGATGGGCTGGATGACGATGACCCGGACCCCGAAGAGGCCGAAGGCCACCAGCACCAGCACCAGCACCAGCAGGGCCACGATAGGGCTTAGGATCGTGCGTGCCATCACTGCTCTGCCTTCCGACTACTCGGCCGCGTCGAGGTACTGGCGCTCGACGGCTTCGGACTTGGTCTGGTTCTCGTTGTCCGGCAGCTTCGGGTTCAGCAGCTCATGGACCGCTTTGGCATCGTCATCCGCTTCACGCTTGCGGCGCTCGATGAGCTGATTCATCCAAGGCTCACGGGACATGAGGAAGGCCGCAATGAGGAAGAAGAACGGCATGAGATCGATGGCGCTGGCCAGAATCCAGCCGTGGGCTGCTGAGCCGAACATCTGGGATCGCGTCGCCTCACCCAGCGAGATCGGCGTGAATGTGGGTAGCTCGACAGCCTGACGTTCGGCCAGCAGCTTGTCGGCCAATGCCTGGAACCGCTTGGTTGAATTATCGTCTTCCATCTTCAGGGAATTCGGATCGACATTGGTGACGCCCGTCACGTTGACGATCGGCCTGGGGTCGATGCCGTTCAGG
>DATBBO010000438.1:0-3416 GCA_036270995.1 Dongiaceae bacterium
CAGATCGGCCGGCAGGATCAGGGCGCGCTCGCCGAGCCTGCCGGCAAGGGCCTCGAGCGCGGGCAGCTTGGTGCCCGAGAGCCCGACCGTCGCACCCTGGGCGTGGAGGGCCGCGGCGATCGCGCCGCCGATTCCGCCGGACGCGCCGGTCACCAGCGCCTTCTTGCCGCTCAGATCGAACATCAGCAAATCTCCTCTTCGCCGCTCTCTTTACAGCGCCTTCAGGGCTGGTTCCACATCGGCCGGCAGGCCGACGGCGAGCGTCTCCAACTCCCGGTCGATGCGCTTGGCGAGGCCCGAGAGAACCTTGCCGGCACCGAGCTCGACGAGGCGCGCCACGCCCTCGGCCTTCAGGCGAAGGACGCTCTCGCGCCAGCGCACCATTCCCGTCACCTGCTGCACGAGCTGGCGGCGGATGGTCTCGGGGTCGCTGACCGGGGCGGCGCTGACATTGGCGACAAGGGGCACCGTCGGAGGCCGCAGATCGGTGGCACCCAGGGCATCCTCCATCTCGCGCGCCGCGGGCTCCATCAGGGCGCAATGGAAGGGCGCGCTGACCGGCAGCAGGATGCTGCGCTTGGCGCCCTTCTCGCCGGCGATCGTGATCGCCCGCTCCACGGCGCTCAGATGGCCGCTCACCACCACCTGCCCGGGGCCGTTGTCATTGGCGCATGAGCAGACTTCGCCCTGCGCAGCCGCCGCCGCGACCTCCGCCGCCGCCGGGAGATCGAGGCCCAGCAGGGCCGCCATGGCGCCCTCGCCCACGGGCACGGCGAGCTGCATCGCCCGGCCGCGCCGCTTCAGCAGCCGGGCGGCATCGGCGAGGCTGAGCGCGCCGGCCGCGGCCAGCGCCGAATATTCGCCCAGGGAATGGCCGGCCACGAAGGCGGCCTTGTCGGCGAGCCGGAAGCCGCCGTCGCTCTCCAGCACGCGCAGAGCCGCGAGGCTGACGGCCATCAGCGCCGGCTGGGCGTTCTCCGTCAGGGTCAGCTCCTGCTCCGGGCCTTCGAACATGAGCCGGCTGAGACGCTGGCCCAGCGCATCGTCGATCTCCTCGAAGACCAGCCGCGCCGGCCCGAAGGCCTCCGCCAGCGCGCGGCCCATGCCGACGGCCTGCGAACCCTGCCCCGGAAAGACGAAGCCGGTGGACATCCCGATTCTCCTTGGCCGGCCCCCGCCGGCAAAATGGCGCGCATTGAGACCGGCACCGGCCGGGGTGTCAAGCCGCCCTCACCCCTCGTGCGGCCGGCCGGAAACTGCCGTTCAGAGCACTCTCCGCCGGCGCGGCTCGCCGGCAACCGCCGGGCGCTGCGGCAGCTTCAGAGGGCCGAGTCCGTCGAGAAAGGCGGAATCGAAGGATTCGCGCTGATAGACCGCGAAATCGACCTTGCGGTCGCGAAAGCTCTTCAGCGGCTGGCCCAGGCCCTTGAGGCCGACGGCGCGCTCGCGCCGCACGCGGTCGATATCGATCTCCAGCGGGATCGCCTCCTCCGCGGCACCGGCCTGGTGAAGCACATCGCCTGACGGGCCGACAAAGAGCGAGCGCCCGACCCCGCCGGCCGCGAGCCCGTTGACATCGATCCAGTAGCACTGGTTCTGCGCGGCGGCCGCCCGGCACATGGCGAGCTCGACATCGCGGTCGAGGGTATCTGTCAGGGTGGGATGGAGGATCACCTCCGCCCCCATGGCGGCCAGCGTGCGCGTCGTTTCCGGAAACCACATGTCATAGCAGATCGAGACGCCGAAGCGCCCCGCCTGGGGCACGTCGAAGACGATGAACTCGCTGCCGGGAGTCGTCTGCTCCTCATAGGGCCGGAAGGGAAACATCTTGCGATAGCGGGCAATGACCTGGCCGTGGGGACCGATCACCGGGGCGGTGTTGAAGATCCGCCCCTCCTTCTTCTCGTAAAGGGAGCCCGGCAGAAGCCAGATGCCGTGGCGGGCGGCCATGGCCTGGAAGGAGGCCTCCGCCGGCCCGGGCAGGGCTTGCGCGTGCTGCGGCAGCGGACCGAAGGCCGCGAGCTTGCTGAAGACCACCATCTGGACCCAGGGATATCGGGCCATCAGCACGTCGAGCCGCTGGCCCATGGCGGTCACGTTCTCCTGCAGGGCGCTGACCGGCATCTGGAGCCCGGCAATGGCAAAGGGGGTCATGGCATCTCCGATTCGTCTCGTCGCCTGGCGAGCATAGTGGGCCGCCCCAAGAACCGACAACCCCACGCTCTCCTTTCTTCCCCCGCCCCTCGATGGGGCGGGGCAGGGCGAGGCCGCAATCTGCTCATGCGGGCTTGACGCTGTCGCGCGCCGGTCTCGTAATGGAAAAAACAAGAATGAGGGGGCTTCGATGACCGCCGCCGCCACAGGTACCGCCGTCAAGCACCGGCGCAAGCTGCACGGCCTTTCCGATGTCCGCCGCTTCTTCCATCGCAACGAGATTCCCATCTATTTCATCAGCGCCACGAATTTCAACCTGCTCGGCACCGATGAATGGGTGAAGAACTTCAAGTTCATCAGCTATCTCGATTGCTATGACGGGCGCCATCCCAACACTTTCGTGCCGCCGCCCCTGCCGCATCCCGAGTTCGAGTCCATCGAGGACATCAACAACTTCCTGCTCCAGCATCCCGCGGTGAAGGACTACATCAAGGGACGGGGCGGCAAGCCCAAGGCCGTGTTCCTGATGTTCGACGAGGCGACGGAGGCGCTGGCGCGCAAGCTCGGCCTCCAGGTCTGGTTTCCCCGCGCGCGCCTGCGCAACGGCCTCGACAACAAGATCCAGACGGTCCGGGTCGGCGACAAAGCGGGCGTTCCATCGGTCCCCAATGTGCTCGCCGCCGTGGACAGCTATGCCGAGCTGCGCAAGGCGGCGAAGCATCTGGGCAAGGACCTCGTGGTCCAGACACCCTTCGGCGATTCCGGCCACACGACCTTCTTCATCTCCAACGAGGCCGACTGGAAGCGCTACGAAACCGAGATCGCGGCCGAGCGCGAGCTGAAGATCATGAAGCGCATCGATTGCCGGCAGGCCGCAATCGAGGCCTGCACGACGCGCGCCGGCACCGTCGTCGGGCCGCTGATGACGGAGCTGGTGGGCTTCGGTGAGCTCACCCCCTACAAGGGCGGCTGGTGCGGCAACGAGATCTTCGCCGATTCCTTCACCGCGCGCATCCGCAACCAGGCCCGCGATCTCACCTTCCGCTTCGGCGAGCAGCTGCGCAAGGAAGGCTATCGCGGCTATTTCGAGCTCGACTTCCTGATCGACAAGAAGAGCGGGGCACTCTATCTCGGCGAGCTGAACCCGCGGGTGACGGGGGCGAGCTCGATGACCAACCATGCCGCTTTCGCCCATGCCGATCTGCCGCTGTTCATGCTTCATCTTCTGGAGTTCAGCGGCGCCGATTTCGAGTTCGACGTCG
>DATBBO010000439.1:0-2746 GCA_036270995.1 Dongiaceae bacterium
TGCATATGCGCTGCGACATGGCGCCGCTCGACGATGCAAGGGTGCGGCGCGCGATCGCGCTCTGCCTGGATCGGGAGAAGCTGGTGAAGGGCCTCTTCCGCGGCCGCTCCGACCTCGGCAACGACACGCCCTTCGCCCCGGTCTTTCCCTCGACCGACGCCTCAGTCCCTCAGCGCAAGAAGGACCTGCGCCAGGCCAAGGAGCTGCTCACCGCGGCCGGCCATCCCAACGGCTTCAAGCTGAAGCTGACGACCGAACACTATCTGGAGATCCCGGACTATGCCGTGATCATCCAGAACGCGGTGAAGCCGATCGGCATCGATATCGAGCTCAATGTCGAGAGCCAGGACGCCTATTACGGCAAGGCGGTGTTCGGGCAGTCCGACTGGCTCGATTCGATTATGGGTATCACCGACTACGGCCATCGCGGCGTGCCCAATGTGTTCCTGAACGCCCCGCTGAAGAGCGACGGCACCTGGAACTCGGCCCACTTCAAGAACAAGGATTACGACGCCCTGGTCGCCCAATATGTGCTGGCCCTCGATCTGGGCGGGCAGCGGGCGGTGGCGGGCAAGATCCAGCGCCTGCTGATGGAAGAGACGCCGATCATCTTCGGCTACTTCTACAACTACCTGACGCCGGCGAAGAAGAATCTGGCCGGCATCCCGCCCATCCCGAACCGCCTGTTCCTCTCCCAGGCGCATTTCACCTAGAGAGCCCGAGCGTCGAAGCCTCGCCGGCGGAGCTGCACCTCCGCCGGCGTTTTCTTTTTCACTTTCCCCTCACGACGATTCGACTAGCGGCGCCCTTTGCCCCCGCTATCATCGCCGCCCATGACGAGCGAGGCCGCGACCAGCCTGTTCCAGCCGCCCCGTCCAGCGGTCCCGGCGCGTGAGCTCTCGCGCCGGCGCCTGCTCCAGACCCTGCGCCGCAACGCGCTCGAGATCTGGTCGGCCCGCGCCTATGAGGAGGAGCTGCTGGTCCAGCACTTCTTCGGGCGCCAGCGCGTGCTGATGAATGCGCCGGGCGGGATCGATCGGGTGCTGGTGAGCAACGCCGCCAATTACCGACGCACGCCGGCCACCATCCGCATCCTGCGCCCCCTGGTGGGCCGGGGACTCTTCCTCAGCGAGGGCGAGGACTGGCGGCTCCAGCGGCGCAGCATCGCCCCGGCGCTGGCCCCGCGCGTCATCCCGATCCTGGCGCGCCATATCGTAACGGTGGGCATCGAGGCGCTCGGACGGCTCGGGGCCGAGGCCGACCGACCCGTCGATCTCCTCGCCGCCATGCAGTTCCTCGCCCTCGAGATCGCCGGCCGCTCCATGTTCTCTCTCGAGATGGGCCGTTACGGCGCACCCATGCGGCGGATGATCAATGGCTTCGGTGCGAAGCTCGGCCGGCCCTATCTCTTCGACATGCTGCTCCCGCCCTGGATCCCGACCTTGCGCGATCTGAAGCGGCGGCGCTTCCGCGCCCGCTGGACCCTGCTCATGGATTCCATCATGGCCGACCGCCTGGCACTGCCCGCGGGCGAGGCGCCGCAGGACCTCTTCGACCTGCTGCGTGCGGCCCGCGACCCGGAGACTGGCCAAGGCTTCTCGCAGGCGGAGCTGCGCGATCAGATCTCGACCATGATCGTCGCTGGCCACGAGACCACGGCGCTCACCCTCTTCTGGTCGCTCTATCTCCTGGCCTCGTCGCCCGAGGCGCAGCAGCGCCTGGCCGATGAGATCCGGGATATCGCGATCACGCCGGAGACCGCGGGCCAGGTACTGCCAAAGCTCGCCTATGCCCGCGCCGTGGTGAGCGAGGCCCTGCGCCTCTACCCGCCGGCCTTCGTCATCGTGCGCGAGGCCATCGCGGCCGACAGCTATGGCGGCGTTGAGATCCCGGCGGGCTCCCAGGTGCTGATCGCGCCCTGGGTGCTGCACCGCCATCGCAAGCTCTGGGCCGATCCCGACGCCTTCGATCCCGGGCGCTTCCTCGAAGGCGCCCCGCCGCCGGCCCGCCTCGCCTATCTCCCCTTCGGCGTCGGCCCCCGGGTCTGCATCGGGGCGCAATTCGCCATGGCCGAGGCGGTGCTCATTCTGGCGATGATGATTCAGCGCTTCCGCATCACCCGCGCCGATTCCGCCCCGGTTCTGCCCATGGCGGTGGTGACGACCCAACCGAGCTATGCAGCGCCGTTCCGGCTGGCGGCTCGGTAGACCTCCTTCTCCGTTCCTCCCGGAAACTGTGACCGCCCGGCCACAGCGCCTGTTTCTGCAGAGAATCTGCAGCCAAGTCCGATTCCCTATCTTAAACCTATAGAATATACGCAAAACACATGTTTGTCAATCCATAAAGAAAGATCCGGCCAAACCGGCACGATCTGTTGGTAACCCCGAGCCGACAGAACCTCGACTTACGCATTCACCAGCGACCTCGCAAGCCACCCTCACCCCGACCCTCTCCGCGCCCTTTTTCTCCCGCCCCCTCGATGGGGGCGGGCCGGGGTGGGGGTGGGATACAGATGCGGTCACCCGAAGCGCCACGCGCGGCGTCACCCCCCACCCAACCCTCCCCCACAATGGGGGAGGGGGTGTCGTCGCTGCTGCGTCCGAGGACTATTCCAATCCCGTGATGTCGCCGATGCGGATCGGCTTGATCGGGGGGCGGGGGGCCCAGTGGCTGGCTTCGGTCAGGGGCTCGCCGCGGTGGCGGGCGGCAAGCGCGGCGATGACGGGGCCGCAATAGCGGCCTTGGC
>DATBBO010000440.1:0-3059 GCA_036270995.1 Dongiaceae bacterium
ATTACAAAGCATGCCCCTTTTTCGGTCACCCCGGTGAATGCCGGAGTCCAGGGCGAGCGACGGGAACCTGGGTCCTGGATCCTCCCAGAACGCGGGTTCAGACGCAAATAACGGTTGATCTATATGTCTTTTGCGTCTATACTGAAGTGGCACGCTCGGGTGAGAAATGTCTCGCGCCGCGGGGTATTCGCGTCGCCTGCGGTCATCTCGGAAAGGAGGCGAAATCCCTGCGGATTTACTGCAGAAGCAGAGCACGGACGCGCTGCAGCCTCGAAAGCGGGAGCCGCGCCCGGCTGCAGATTCGCTGCAGAAACAGCCGCGGGCCCGCCCGGAGCATGAGCGCCTGTAAATCTCCTGTATTTAACAGGCGGCACTCCCGGACCCCTCCCCTTTGCGGGTGTGATCGCATGGGGCTTGCAGGCGGAGCGCTAGGCCACCTTCTCGTTCGCGCGCGCCGCGTGACGCTCGGCCGCGGCGATGAAGGCGGCCACATCGCCCTCCCTGGTATCGAAGGCCGTGACCAGGCGCAGCAGCGTCTGGTCTTCGCCCAGCCAGCGATGGAACTGGAAGCCGTCGGCCTGGAGACCGCGGATCGCGTGCTCCGGCAGATCGACGAAGACCTCGTTCGCCTCCACCGGATGGGCGAGCCGGGCGCCTGCGATCCGCCCCAGCCCCTCGGCCAGGCGCTGGGCCATGGCATTGGCATGGCGGGCGTTCTTCAGCCAGAGCCCGCCCTCGAGATAGGCGTCGAGCTGGGCCGAGAGGAAGCGCATCTTGGAGAAGAGATGGCCCGCGCGCTTGCGCCGGAAGGCGAATTCCGCGGCCAGCGCCTTGTCGAAGATGACGACGGCCTCGGCGGCCAGCGCCCCGTTCTTGGTGGCCCCGAAGGAGAGGATGTCGATTCCGGCCCGCCAGGTGATCTCCGCCGGGCTCACCTTCAGGAAGGCGAGCGCATTGGCGAAGCGCGCGCCATCCATATGCAGCTTCACGCCATAGGGCCGCGCGGCCGCGGCGATGGCCGCCACCTCGGCGGGGCGATAGCTGGTGCCGGATTCCGTCGCCTGGGTCAGGCTGATGGAGGCCGCCTGGACGTGATGCACCACGCGCTTATGCGAGGCGGCGAGCGCCGCCGCGATGTCGGCCGCGCTCAGCTTGCCATGCTCCCCCGGCAGATCCACGAGCTTGGCCCCGCCGGTATAGAACTCCGGCGCGCCGCACTCATCGACCGCCACATGGGCGTCGCGGTGGCAATAGAGGGCGCCGTAAGGCGGGGTGATCAGGGAGAGGCCGAGCGCATTGGCGGCGGTGCCGGTCGCGACCGGAAAGGCAGCGACATCGGTCTCGAAGATCTCCTTCAGCTTCGCCTCGACCCGCGCCGTCTGGTCGTCCTCACCATAGGAGGGCCGCGTGCCGGCATTGGCGCGGGTCAGCGCCTCCAGGATCTCGGGCGAAGCCCCGGTGACATTGTCGCTGCAGAAATTCATGGATGGTGATTCCTTTACTAAGGCTGGGCGAGAAGCGAGATGCGGCCCGTCTCCTGGCCGCTTTCGGGATCGACGAGAAGGATGAGCTGGCAGTCGGGCCCATCGCCGAGGCGAAGCCCCAGCCGGGCACCGGCCGTCGTCATCTCGACGACGCGGCAGCCCTTGGGCAGAACGAGCGAGGCCGCGCCGAAGCTGCGCCCCGAGGATCCGCCCTTCAGCCGGCTCGCCACCGTGACGACGAGGACGGTGACGCCGGCCAGGATCAGAACCCCCATGGCGATGACGAGAATCTTGAGGCCTTGCATGCTTTCGGTCCAGTCTGAGCGCGCCATGGCGAAGGCGCCCGACCCTGAGACCCCCGCAGATCTTCCCCCGCAGCCGGCGCCGGTTTCGGCCGATGCCGAGGATGCCGGCGAGAGGCTCGATCGGTTCCTCGCCCGGCGGCTCTCCGGCCTGTCGCGCAGCCGCCTGAAGCAGCTGATCGAGGCGGGCCGCGTCAGCGAGGGCGGCGCGACCTTATCCGACCCGTCTCAGAAGGTCAAAGCCGGGCAGGTCTTCCGGCTCGACCTGCCGCCTCCCGCGCCCGCCGCGCCCGAAGGGCAGGCGATCGCGCTCGCGATCGTCTATGAGGACGCCGATCTCATCGTCATCGACAAGCCGGCGGGCATGGTTGTCCACCCCGCCCCCGGCAATCCGGACAAGACCCTGGTCAATGCCCTCATCGCCCATTGCGGGGCGAGCCTTTCGGGGATCGGGGGCGAGCGCCGGCCGGGCATCGTCCACCGGCTGGACAAGGACACCAGCGGCCTGCTGGTGGCCGCCAAGAACGACGCTACCCATCAGGCGCTGGCGGCGGATTTCGCTGCGCGACGGATCGACCGGCGCTATCTCGCGGTGGTCTGGGGCATGCCCAAGGAGCGGGAGGGCGAGATCGAGGCGGCCATCGGCCGCCATCCGGTCGACCGCAAGCGCATGGCGGTGGTGAACCGGGGCGGCAAGCCGGCGCTGACCCGCTACCGGGTGCTGGAGGCCCTCGGCCTGGGCGCGAGCCTGGTGGAATGCCGGCTCGCTACCGGCCGGACCCACCAGATCCGGGTCCACCTGGCCGCCATCGGCCATCCCCTGCTGGGTGACCCGGTCTATGGCCGGGAAAGCGCGGAGCGCCGGGCCCGCCTGGGGCCGGCCGGCCGGGCGGCCCTTGCCGGCTTCCGCCGCCAGGCCCTGCACGCCGCCACTCTCGGCTTCCGCCACCCCCGGACCGGGGCCTCGCTGGCCTTCGAGAGCCCCCTGCCGGCGGACCTCGCCTGCCTTATTAATGCCTTGAAATAGCGCTAATTTAGCCGATATCCGACTATTACAGTAAGTTATTCTTGACGCGGTGCAGCAATGAGACCATATCATCGTCACGGCCCTGACCGTTCGGAACCTGCCGGGGACACCACAGGGGACCAGAAAACGGGCTCAGGGTGTTAGGAGGGGTATGACAACCACAATCAGGACTCTGCCGACCCTGCAGTCGGACAGCGGGCTCTCCCGCTATCTGCAGGAAATCCGCAAGTTTCCCATGCTGGAAGC
>DATBBO010000441.1:0-4243 GCA_036270995.1 Dongiaceae bacterium
GTGGTAGCAGTCGTGCTCGTCGCGCTTCCCGAGGTTGCCGGCGCGAAGATATTGGGCATGACGAGGCTCTGGCTCGCACCGGCACTCTGGCTGCTATCCGCCGAAGGCGCGGCAGGCTGCGGCGATGCCGCGGCGGCGGGAGCAGTGACGGCAGGTGTCGGGGGCGCGACGGCCGGAGCGGCGGGCGCAGCTGTCGCAGGTACGGCAGCGGCGGTCTGTGGCGCCGGCGCGACGGCGGGTGCGCCGAGCTCGGCGAGGCGGTCGGCGGCGGCACCATTGCCGTTCCTCGCCGACTGGGAGAACCAATATGTCGCCTTCTTCACATCCTTGGGCACGCCGCGGCCCAGGCGATACATCTCGGCGATGGCATATTCGCCGTCATCGGAGCCGCCCTGGGCAGCCTTCAGGAACCAGGCCGCCGCGGTGGCATAGTTCCGGGGAACGCCATCGCCGCGGTAATAGAGCAGGCCGAGATTGAACTGGGCGGTGGAATTGCCGGCTTTCGCGGCGGCCCCGAAGAGCTGGATCGCCTTCCTAACGTCCTTCGGCACGCCCCGGCCGGTAGCATAGAACAGCGCCAGATTGGTCTCCGCGGCGGGCAGGCCCCTGGCCGCCGCCTTGGCGTACCAGGCGGCCGCCTGCCTTGCATCCTCGGGCACGCCGCGGCCGGAATCATAGAGCAGGCCCAGGCCGTGCTCGGCATCGACATCGCCCTGCGCCGCCGCCCCCTTCCATTCCTCCGCCGCTTTCTGGAAATCCCCGGAATCGAAGGCGGCCAGGCCGGATTGGTAGTCTGCGCGCGCGCTGCCCGCTGCCAGCAGGAGCGCAAGCAGCGCTACCCCACCGAGCCGTCCGAAATATGACGCGATCAGCCCCATGCTTCCGCTCTGTTCCGTCATGGCACAGGCTCCACCCTGCCGGCGGAGCCTGACTCTCTTAGCATGACGGATGCGTCGTTGCGATGGCCGCTAGTGGATGGCGCGGCCCTGCTCATCGTCTTCGCCGGCGGCTTCGTCTTCTTCGTTCTGCACCGCGACCGGGCCGGCCTGGTGATGGGTCATCTTCCAACCCGGGCCCTCGCGCACGAAGAGGTTGGTCGCGATCAGGACGGCCCCTTCGATCTCCTCGTAGCAGATGACGAAGGCGCCGTCGCCATGGACGAAGGCGCGAGGGCGGCGGCAGCGGATCGCGGGCGAGGCAGGATTTGTCAGGATCGCGCGCCAGCTTGCCAGCACACGCTCCCGCCCCACGACGGGGCTCCAGCCGGGATGGATGCAGGCCACGGGTGCCGCTTGTGCCCAGAGCTGCTCCATGGCGCCGATGTCGCGCTCGGCGAAGGCCCGATAGAACGCCTCATTGGCGAACAACACCGCTTCCTGCGCCATTCAGTCTCTCTTCCGTCGCTTGCGGGCGCAATCGGGACCAGGAGGCAGCTCATATAGGAACTGGGGCGAGCGATGGGACTTGAACCCACGACATCCAGATCCACAATCTGGCGCTCTAACCAACTGAGCTACGCCCGCCACCGGACCGGTCATTTAGACGTCGCGGCTCCTGGCGTCAAGCGTCGCTCCCGGAACAGAATCCGCCACCCGAATTCCCTAGTTTCCATAAGTCAAAGACGCAAGTCACGCGCCATTGGGAGACGTCATGTTGAAGCTCGCTAGCGGCATGAGCCGCCTGGGCACCGAGTCCGCCTTCGAGGTGCTCGCCCGCGCCAAGGCCCTGGAGGCAAAGGGCAAGCATATCGTCAATCTTGGGATCGGCCAGCCGGACTTCCAGACGCCGGGCCACATCGTCGAGGCCGCCTGCAAGGCGCTGCGCGACGGGCATCACGGCTATACCCCGGCTAACGGCATCCCCCAGGTCCGCGAGGCGGCGGCGGCCAATCTCCACAAGCGCCATGGCGTGGAGGTCGATCCATCCCATGTCGTGATTGTGCCCGGTGGCAAGGTCACCATGTTCTTCGCCATATTGATGTTCGGCGAGCCGGGTGCGGAGATCATCTATCCGAACCCGGGATTCCCCATCTATGAATCCGCGATCAAGTTCACCGGTGCCACCCCGGTGCCGCTGCCCTTGCGCGAGGCCAACGGCTTCGCCTTCTCGGCCGAGGAGCTGCTGTCGCTGATTACGCCGCGGACACGGCTCATCATCATCAACAGCCCGGCCAATCCGACCGGCGGCGCCACGCCCGAAGCCGAGGTCGTGAAGCTCGCCAAGGGGCTCGCCAACCATCCCGATGTCGCGGTGCTGAGCGATGAGATCTACAGCGAGATGCTCTATGGCGGGCGCAAGCATGTGAGCCTGCTGCGCTTCCCGGAGCTGCGCGACCGGGTCATCATGCTCGACGGCTGGAGCAAGACCTATGCGATGACCGGCTGGCGCATGGGCTATGCGGTCTGGCCGGCGAGCCTGGTGGAGCACGCCACGCGGCTCGCCATCAACTGCCATTCCTGCGTCAACGCCGCCGCCCAATGGGCCGGCATCGCCGCCCTCAACGGCCCGCAGGACGAGCCGCAGAAGATGATGAAGGCCTTCGACGAGCGCCGGCGCTTCGTCGTCGCCGAGCTCAACAAGCTGCCCGGCGTCTCATGCGTCGATCCGGCCGGTGCCTTCTATGTGTTCCCCAATATTTCCAAGCTCGGCCTCGGCGCCAAGGCGCTCGAGTTGAAGCTCCTGGACGAGGTGGGGGTCGCCACCATCGCCGGTACCAGCTTTGGCTCCTATGGCGAGGGATATCTGCGCATCTCCTACGCCAACAGCATCGAGAACATCGGCCTCGCCATGCAGTGGATCGGCGCGTGGCTGAACCGGCGCAACGCCGCCTAAAGAGATGGCTGATTGCCCAATGTTTGGGCAACCGTCCTTTCTCATCCCTGTAGCCGCCAAGATGCCCGGGCTTGTCCCGGGCATCCGCGTCTTGGGCTTTCGGTTATTCCGGCGCAGCCGCCGTTTGGCACGCCGCTTGCTCTAACACTGGCAGGATCAAGCCGAGGCAGAGCCCCATGAAGAAAATCGAAGCGATCATCAAGCCGTTCAAGCTCGACGAAGTGAAGGACGCCCTCCACGAGGTGGGCATCAAGGGAATCACCGTGACGGAGGCGAAGGGCTTCGGGCGCCAGAAGGGGCATACCGAGCTCTATCGCGGCGCCGAATATGTCGTCGACTTTCTGCCCAAGGTGAAGGTCGAGGTGGTCCTGGAGGATTCGATGGTCGAGCGCGCCGTGGAAGCGATCCAGCAGGCAGCGCATACCGGGCGCATCGGCGACGGCAAGATCTTCATCACCACCATCGACGAGGTGATCCGCATCCGAACCGGCGAGCGCGGCCCCGATGCCATCTGATTGGAACGATTCGACCCCTACCCTCTGACTGCAAGCACCCTATCCCTGTACCTACCATACCCAAGGAACCAGCTATGGCCGACACGAAGAAGGTTCTCGACCTCATCAAGAAGCATGAGGCGAAATATGTCGATTTTCGCTTCACCGACCCGCGCGGGAAGTGGCAGCACCTTGCCCAGCACGTCGCGACCATCAACGAGGACAGCCTGACCGAAGGCATCATGTTCGACGGCTCCTCAATCGCCGGCTGGAAGGCGATCAACGAGTCCGACATGATCCTCTTGCCCGATTGCGCGACGGCAACCATGGACCCCTTCGCGGCCCAGCCCTCCGTCGTCGTCTTCTGCGATGTGCTGGAGCCGCTGACCGGCCAGAACTACGCCCGCGATCCGCGCTCGGTCGCCAAGAACGCCGAGGCTTATCTGAAGACCACCGGCATCGCCGACACCATGTATGTCGGGCCCGAGGCCGAGTTCTTCGTCTTCGACGACGTCCGCTTCGATCTTCAGATGAACGGGGCCTTCTACGAGTTCAGCTCCGAGGAAGGGCCCTATATCTCCGGCAAGACGATGGAGGAAGGCAATCACGGCCACCGTCCGCCCATCAAGGGCGGGTATTTTCCGGTGCCGCCCATTGACGCCTCATCCGATCTCCGCGCCGAGATGCTGAGCGTTATCGCCGATATGGGCGTCGAGGTGGAGAAGCACCATCACGAGGTGGCCCCGAGCCAGCACGAGCTCGGCATCAAGTTCGACCATCTCGTCAAATGTGCCGACAACATGCAGATCTACAAATATGTCGTGCACAACGTCGCCCACAGCTACGGCAAGACCGCGACTTTCATGCCGAAGCCGGTCAAGGGCGACAACGGCTCGGGGATGCATGTTCACAATTCG
>DATBBO010000442.1:0-7262 GCA_036270995.1 Dongiaceae bacterium
CCTCGTCTTCAACACGATTTCGAACCTGCTGACGCAGGCAGAGCAGGTCATGTGCTTCCGTAACGCGGCCCGCCATCTCACCCCCGCCGGCCGTTTCGTGATCGAGCTTTCGGTACCCCAGCTCCGCAACTTGCCGCCAGGTCAACAGGCCGTCGTCTGGCATTCCGAAGCCGGCTATATCGGTCTGGACACCTATGACGTGCTGCGCCAGCACTTGGTGTCCCACCATTTCACATTCGGTGAGGGCCGGCAGGCTCGGCTGATCCGCTCGCCGCATCGCTACATTTGGCCGGCCGAACTCGATCTCATGGCCCAATTGGCCGGTTTCGAGCTGGAGAGCAGGCATGCGGACTGGGCGGGGTCCGACTTCACCGCTGATTCTCCTTCGCACGTGTCCGTCTACCGCATTTCCCCGGATGCCTGACTGAAAGCCTGGCGCATCCCACGCGCCAGGCTTGTCTCTCCCCTGGCACGACCATCCGATGATGCCTATCCTGCCGGCCGGAAAACCGGCCCGCGAGGTGAGGCGATGGAGGATCGAGTCCGCGTGCGCGAGGTGCGCGTGCTGTCCGACGACTGGTATCTCCTGAAGAAGACGACGCTCGACTATCGGCGCCGGGACGGCAGCTGGCAGACCTTCACCCGCGAGACCTATGACCGCGGCAACGGCGCGGCGATCCTGCTCTACGATCCCCAGCGCCGCACCGTACTGCTCACCCGCCAGTTCCGCTTTCCCGCTTACGTGAACGGCCATCCCCAGCCGTTGATCGAGGTGCCCGCAGGGCTGCTGGACGAGCTCAGCCCCGAGGAGGCCATCCGCCGCGAGGCGGAGGAGGAGGCGGGCTGCCGGATCGGGGAGCCGCAGCGCCTGTTCGAGGCCTTCATGAGCCCCGGCTCCGTCACCGAGCGCCTGGTCTTCTTCATGGCCGAGTACAGCGCCGCCGACCGCATCGCCGAAGGCGGCGGCCTCATCGCCGAGGGCGAGGATATCGAGGTGCTGGAGCTCCCCCTGGAGGAGGCCCTCGCCATGGTCGGGCGCGGCGAGATCATGGATGCCAAGACCATCATGCTGCTGCAATACGCCAAGCTGGCCGGCCTCGGCGGCGAATAGGAATGATGCGGCGGGACCGGATGCCGGAAGCTGCGGCGGCCGCCGAAGAGGCCGCGGTCCCGCTTCGCCCCGCCGCGACCGTCATGCGCCTGGCGCGGCTGGGCTCCTTCCATCCCACGCGCCTCAGCTTCACCCGCTCCCTCATCCGCCGCATGGGGCGGGAGGGCTGGCGCTTCCACCGGCGCCAGAGCACGCTCGATGCCAGCGGCTATGGCCGCATCGTCTACGAGATCGCCACACCCCGGGGCGCCCTCAGCTTCTGCGGCTTCTCCAATCCGCTGGCGCCGGAGGAGCGCACCGACCGCGTCATCGCCGAGAAATGGGATGCCGCCTTCGCGCTCTCCGCCGGGCGGATCGCGGATTCCGCCATCGAGCGCCTGAGCCAGGCAACCCCCCACCAGGAGGCGGCGCGCTACGGCGCCGATGATCTGGTGCTGAGCCGCGCGAACCGCAGCGTGCGACTCTTCGACAAGGTGGCGGCATCGCTTGCCGCCGGCAAGCAGCCCGATCTCGGCGAGGTCGTCGAGGTCGGCTATCTCATGCGCACCACCGCCGTCTACGGCAACGGCAAGTTCGGCCTGGCGGATCTTCCCCGGCTCTGGCGCGACGCCATCTTCTCGCTTCCCTATGAGGCGGAGATGCTGACGGTCTACATGATCCGCCAGTTCAGCTTCGATCTGATCGAGCATATCGCGGCCATGCAGAATCCCGCCGGCGCCGTGCCGCTTGCACCCATCACCCGGCGCGCGCTCGGCATCGGCAATGCCACGGGCCTCGGCATGGCGCCCTT
This sequence comes from Dongiaceae bacterium, assembly GCA_036270995.1. Taxonomy (GTDB): domain Bacteria; phylum Pseudomonadota; class Alphaproteobacteria; order Dongiales; family Dongiaceae; genus DASXQK01. The sequence continues at coordinate 1,902 of DATBBO010000442.1, forward strand.
CCTGGTCAGCCATCCCATGCTGTTCAACAATTGGATTCTTGCCCGCGAGACGGCGCTGGCGCGGGTGCGCGGCCTGGCCGCGGCGAGGCCGGAGGCCATCGCGCGCTTCGGCCAGCTGCTCGATCGCGCGATCGCCCATGTCGGGCAATGGAACACCGATGACGAGCGCCAGCAGGCGCGCATCCAGCGTCTCCGCGAGGAGCTTGCGACGCTGCGCAGGAGCGCCATCCGGAGCGAGCTATTCGGCGGCCCTCGACCCTGGGATCGCCTGGTGCGGGCGGCGGAGGCCGAGGGCAGCCTGGAATTCTCCGAGCTCGTCAACAGCCTGATCATCGAGCTCCATCCGGAACTCGTGGACGGGCTCGAGGCGACCACCGGATCGCCGGAGCAGGACGCGATCGATGCGCGCATGAGCCTGGCCGCGCTCAAGAGCCTGATCGAGACCCGCTACGGCTGGGCGCTGGCGGTGGATTACGAGGCTCGCCCCCAGCGCCATCTTTTCTGGTATCGCTCGGCCGAGAAGGACGAGCCGCGTCTGGGCGAGCGCTTCAACGAGCCCGGGGCGGAGCGGGAGCTGCCTTTGGGCATCGGGCTGATGGCGGCGGCCCTTCATCGCGCGCTCGCGGCCCTGCCGGCGGCGGCGCTTTCGCGCAACGCCGGCGAGTTCCTGCTGGAGCAGCCGCGCTGGCGCGGCATCCTGCGCCGCATCCAGAGCCTGGCGCCGCTGCCCTATGGGGAGATCGAGGACAATCTCCTGGGCGAGGCGTGCCTGCCCATCGACCTCCTGCGCTGCAAGCTCTCGATCTTCGGCGCCGCCAAATTCGATCCCAAATCCGACCGCTGGACACGCATCACCCTCTTCCAGGGCGCGCCCTCGATCGAAGAGCTCGGCGATCCGGAGGCGGACGACTGGGCGTTTCCCGCCTTCCCCATCTGAGGAACATCCGCAGATGCCATTCTCCACGGCAGTCGGTGCTTTGCTCCCTTGGGAAGCGTCCTGACATGCGCGTCTCGCAATTCGAGATCTATCGCCTCGTCCAGCGCGCTCTCGAGGGCTCGGGCGCGCCCTATGGCGTCGATCGCGACGGCGCCCAGGCGATAGCCTGGCTCGAGGCCCGCGGGCTTCCGGGCTTGCGGCTGCTGCTGGCGGATCTCCCGGGCCTCGACGGCAAGTTTCGCGGATTGAAACTCAGGGGTGAGGAGATCGACGCCGGCGGCCTCTCGGCCATCGCCTATGGCAGCGCGGTCCTCGATCTCGCGCGCGGACTTCCCTCGCTCAGGCTGCGCCACTGCCGCTCGCCGCTGTTCCTGCTGCCGGCGGCCGCGGCTTCGGGCCTGACGCTTTGCTGGCGACAGGCGGCGGGGGAGATCCGCTGTTCCAATATCGGGCTCCATGGCAGCGAAGCGGCTCTGCTCGATGCGACGCCGGCCGATGTCGAGATCCGCACCGGCGACAGCGCGGGGCAAGCAGGCCCCGCCTTCCTCGATCCGGCCGAGCTTGCCCGGCGCTACGACCGGGCGCTGGAGCAGGGCGTGGAGGTCGACGAGGAGATCTGGCGCGAGATCGACGCCGTCGCCGCCCGCGTGCAGGTGCCCGCCAGCCCCGAATCGCGCCTCAAGGGCGCCGGGGGCGGCGACGCCAATCTTTAGGCCTGGAGCCCGCGCTGTCGCTTGGCGGCCGTCAGCGTGTTCTGCAGCAGGCAGGCGATGGTCATGGGGCCGACGCCGCCGGGCACCGGCGTGATGGCGCCGGCGACCTCGACCGCCTCGTCATAGGCGACATCGCCCACCAGCTTCGCCTTGCCGTCGCGCTCGATGCGGTTGATGCCGACATCGATCACGGTGGCCTCCGGCTGGATCCAGTCGCCGCGGACCATCTCCGGCTTGCCGACGGCGGCCACCACGATCTCCGCCCGCCGGCATTCGCCCGGAAGATCGCGGGTGCGCGAATGGGCGATGGTGACGGTGCAGCTCTCGCCCAGCAGGAGCTGGGCCATGGGCTTGCCAACGATGTTGGAGCGGCCGAGCACGATCGCCCGCTTGCCGGAGAGCTCGCCCAGCCGGTCCTTCAGCAGCATGAGGCAGCCGAGCGGCGTGCAGGGCACCAGCGCCTTGCCGCCGGTGGCGAGCTTGCCGGCATTGACCACATGGAAGCCGTCGACATCCTTGGCCGGATCGATGGCATCCAGCACCGCCTGGGGATCGATCTGCTTGGGCAGCGGAAGCTGCACCAGGATGCCGTTTACCCGGGGATCGGCATTGAGCTGCTCGACCAGCCTGAGAAGCTCCGCCTGCTCCGTCTCGCGGGAGAGCTTATGCTCGAAGGAAGCCATGCCCGCCTCGGCCGTCTGCTTGGCCTTGTTGCGGACATAGACTTGGCTCGCCGGGTCCTCGCCCACCAGCACCACCGCGAGGCCGGGGACGAAGCCGTAGCGTGCCTTCAGATCCGCGACCTCGAGGGCGATCTTGCTGCGCAGGCCCTCGGCGAAGGCCTTCCCGTCGATGATCTTGCCGCTCACTGATGTTCCGTGCATTGCCTCAGCCATCCTTCGAGCCGGGCGGCGAGGGCCGCAGGCTCACCTGTCAGAACAAAGAATTTGCGCCGGTCCGTGGCCCCGGACACCAGCCGGAGCCGCGATTTCGGCACATCCCATTGGCCGGCCAGAAGCTTGGCGATGGCCGCGTTCGCCTTGCCGTCCTCGGGCGCCGCCCGGACCGAGACCCGGAGCGCCAGCGATCCGTCCGCCTCCGCCCTCAAGCCCTCGACCGCGTCCCGGCGGGCGCCCGGCCTGGCATGGACCCGGATGCCCAGACCTCCCGCCATCGGGGTGAAGGGCCCGTCAGATATTGATGATGAGGTAGACAATCTCGTCGCGAATGAACCACAGCAACAGGATCAGGACTAGCGGCGAGAGATCGACGCCGCCGACCAGCGGTATGATCCGCCGGATGGGCCGCAGCACCGGCTCCGTCAGCGCATAGCAGAACCGACCGACCCCGCTGACCACGGCGTTGTGGCGGTTGACGATGCCGAAGGCCAGCAGCCAGGACAGGACCGCGGCGACGATCAGGACATAGATATAGAGCTGGATGACGGTGTTGATCAGTCTTATCACAGGTACCATCGCAGCCGAGCCCGCCATCCGGGCCTGTCGCCCGGTTCCTGAGAGGATTGCGGGCCGGAGGTTATCGGCAGCCCCCAATGGGCGCAAGTCCGGAGGGTGCGAGGCGTGACAGCCGCCCCTTGCCAGGGGGCCTTGACAGCCATGGGGGCGGTCAACATAGTCGCGCCCGTTTCCCGGGACCTGGGGCCGTAGCTCAGCTGGGAGAGCGCCTCGTTCGCAATGAGGAGGTCAGGGGTTCGATCCCCCTCGGCTCCACCAACCCGGGAAGATCAGCCGCTTAACCCGCGACGCGCCGGCCTGCTACACGCAAGTGCTACACAGGAGCCGTCGTGGGTCTTGTTGCAAGCGCTGTCCAGCATGGCAGACATTGCTCGTTTCAGCCGCCGCGGTTTGTCGGTAGCTGCGGTTTCGATAGCTATTTGCGGCGATCTATTCGCGCGTCTTCCAGCCGCGTGGCGAGGGCGTATAGCCGTTTAGCCCTCTCCTGCGCGAGCGCCTTAGCCCTGGGTGTCCCGGACATGTTGTATGCCGCACTCTCGGCGCGGTCCGCAGCGTTCGCGACGCACTCGATGAGTTCATTCAATTCTTCTTCGGACAGCGCAATAGTAATACTGGGCGGCTGCTTGAACCGAATAATCCGTTGCTTACGCATAGATCCCTTAAGTTCCAGAGAACTTTCAGTCCGACAACGTGGCTGTCGCCTGGGTCATTCCCGTACTACCCCAAAAGGATAATCTAGTTGTGGCTACGGCGGCCGTGACTGGACATTCTCGCCCCGAATGGCGCGCGCACCTCTCCCAGCCTCTGCCCGCGCTTCAGCTTCTCGATTCGTCTTGGCAATTCGCCCACCGGACTGCGGTGCCGGCCAGATCGCCCGCCTCGCGAAATCCTTGAGGTTGGACATGCACAAGAAGTCTTGGCGCTCACAGATCGGTGCGGGTACTCACGGGGCACTCAGAGGCGTCCATTTTCGGCATCGCACACGAGATCGCCGTTGGCCCGCGCCGCTCGACCTGTCCGAAGCTTATGCCGCTCGCATCTGAGCGCGGCTCGTCTGGAGCCCCTGGGTGAGCAGCACCACTTGGGTTCGATTTCTAGCCTTGAGCTTCCTCATAATCTGTCGGATGTGAACCTTCGCTGTGCTTTCGCACATACCCAGCTCGTAGGCGATTATCTTGTTCTGCTTACCCTCCTTGAGAAGCTCCAGCACTTGAAGCTGTCGTGGCGAGAAGCTGATTGGATCTCCGTCGCCATCCACCAGGCATGCCGTGGAAGGCTCTTGGACGATGGAGGTGAGCACGCACTGAGGGATATAGGTCCCGCCATCCTTAACGAAGCGGATTGCTGCCATCGCGTGGGACAGCGGAAGGTGAGCCGGAAGATAGCCCCGAGCGCCGTGCTCCATAGCTCTGCGCACCTCCGCCGCGTCCTCCAGGTCTGACATGACGAGCAGAGGCGTCCCCGATGCCGCCTCTCGGATCGCCATCACCTCATCTCTGACTTCGTCGGAGCCGAAGCTGCCAGAGTGCGAATTGAAGACGATGATCGAGACGTTGGACAGATCGGCGAGACTTGTAACCTCGCGGATGCTCATTACGGAGCGCACCGTCCAATCCGCCAAATTCCCCGCCAGTTGTTCGCCGACGCAGTCCCGGCTTAGCTGCTGCCGATCGATGTACAGGACAACAGCAGGCGTTGCCGCAGGACATACCTCCGTCCTCCGTGGTGCCGTTGTCGAGTTTCTCAGCAAGGTGGGCATTTCCGGCAGCGGCTGACCGGGATGGAAAGGCTCGGACGAACTCAGCAGAGACATCGTTATCGCCATGGGAGATCCCCTGTTACGCTGTGCCTGTGACTTTTGGCCACAGCCAATTTATTACCAAAAAGTTTACGGACGAGTCGATATATAAAAGTCGATGGGCCTCCTTCGAGTCAAAAAGAACATAATTCGAAACAAGGTATTGATATCTTTAGCATTTTTCTCATTGCCCAGCTAACCAACTGTCAGCAAACCTCGTACCACTTTCGGGTGGCTGTGGCAGAATTGGGCAGGACCACCCGCCTGGACGACCCCATCCCGCTTAATGCGCTTTTACCGATCGGCGCAACTGTCCGGCCTTCTAATTCCCGCTGGCCATCACGGGCCGATCCCGCCCTGGCGCATGCAAGAGGGTCAACCGAAGGGGCCGCTGGCTGCGCGCCCCAGCGGGCGTTCTGACGATGAAATCAGATGAAA
>DATBBO010000443.1:0-3221 GCA_036270995.1 Dongiaceae bacterium
CCCGGGATCTGATGCCCTGGGCGACCAGTGCCTCTTGCGCATCGCAGACGAGGGAGAGCTCGCTGCCGGTGCCGATGAGGATGACCTCCGGCGCCCCGCCCGGCGCATCCGCCATGACATACGCGCCCTTGGCTACACCGGCGGCCGAGGCGTATTTGCCGCGGTCCAGGGTCGGGAGCGCCTGGCGCGAAACCGCCAGCACTGCCGGCTTGCGGCGGAGCTGGAGGATGTAGCGATAGGCCTCCACCACTTCGTTGGCGTCGCCTGGCCGCAACATCACGAGGCCAGGAATGGCGCGCAATGAGATGAGGTGCTCCACGGGCTGATGGGTGGGGCCATCCTCGCCATCGCCCATGGCATCATGGCTGAAGACAAAGATAGTGGGCAGCTCCATCAGGGCGGAGAGGCGAATGGCGGGCCGGGCATAGTCGCTGAAGATGAAGAAGGAGGCACCGAAGGCCCGGATCTTCGAAAGCGACATCCCGTTGACGGCGGCGGCCATGGCGTGCTCGCGAATGCCGAAATGAAAGTTGCGGCCTTCCGGGCTGCCAGCCTCGAAATCGCCGGCCCCGGGGAACTTCAGGGTGGTCTTGTTGGAGGGCCCGAGATCCGCCGAACCGCCCATGAACCAGGGGATGTTCTGGGCCAGCACGTTCAGCACCGCGCCCGAGGCGTCGCGTCCCGCGATACCTTTGGGATCGGCTTTGAACTCCGGGAGATTCTTGTCCCACCCGGCCGGCAGCTCCCGATGCTGCATGTGATCGATTTCGGCGGCGAGCTCAGGATACTTGCCGCGGTAGTCGGCGAAGAGCTTCTCCCAGCGGGCGCGCGCCTCGGCACCGCGGGCGCCGATACCGGCGGCGAAATGGTCCAGCACGCCATCCGGAACGAGGAACTGCGCATCCTCGGGCCAGCCATAGGCGCGCTTGGTGAGCTTGACCTCCTCATCGCCCAGGGGCTCGCCATGAGCGGCGGCCGTGTCCTGTTTATGAGGCGAGCCATAGCCGATATGGCTGTCGAGGATGATCAGGGTCGGGCGGCCCTTCGTCTCGTGAAACACCGATAGCGCATGCTCGATGCGCTCCATGTCATTGGCATCGCCGACCCTGAGCACGTTCCAGCCATAGCCCATGAAGCGGGCGGCCACATCCTCGGTGAAGGCGAGCTTTGTGCTGCCTTCGATCGTGATGTGGTTGTTGTCGTAGATCCAGCAGAGGTTGTCGAGGCCGAGATGGCCCGCCAGCGAGGCGGCCTCCGAACCCACCCCCTCCATGAGGCAGCCATCACCGCAGACGGCGTAGATGCTGTAATCGAAGATGTCGAAGCCCGGCTTGTTATAGCGGGCTCCCAGCCATTTCCGCCCGATGGCCATGCCGACGCTGGTGGCGATACCCTGACCCAAGGGGCCCGTGGTGGTCTCCACGCCGGAGACCAGGTGATATTCAGGGTGGCCGGGCGCCTTGCTGTCGAGCTGGCGGAAATGCTTGATGTCGTCGAGGGTGACCGAGGGATGGCCGAGGCGCTCGTAATCGGCATCCACCGCCTGGGTCTGGCTGAGATAGAGCACCGACCACAGCAGCATCGAGGCATGGCCGTTGGAAAGGATGAAGCGGTCGCGATCCGGCCAGATCGGGTCCTTGGGGTCGAAGCGCATGATCCGGTTCCAGATCGTGTAGACCAGAGGTGCCAGCGCCATCGGCGTACCGGGATGGCCCGATTTCGCTTTCTGCACCGCGTCGATGGAGAGCGTGCGGATCGTATTGATCGAGAGTTGATCGAGCTGCTCGGGGGTCATGCGGGGCTCGCCTTAAAGGGTTTTCCGTGGACTCAGCTCTTCGGCTTCTCGAGATGGCCACCGAACTCGTAGCGCATCGCCGAGAGCAGCTTGTCGGCAAAATCCGCCTCGCCGCGGGAGCTGAAGCGCTCGTAGAGCGAGGCCGACAGCACATGGGCCGGCACCCCTTCGTCAATGGCCGCCTTGATCGTCCAGCGTCCCTCGCCGGAATCGGAGACCCGGCCGGCGAAGGCGTCGAGCTTCGGATCGCCCAGCAGGGCCGAGGCCGTCAGGTCGAGGAGCCAGGAGGCGATCACGCTGCCGCGGCGCCAGACCTCGGCGATGTCCGGCAGATTTAGATCGTACTGGTAATGCTCGGGGTCGCGCAGCGGCGTGGTTTCGGCGTCGGCGACACCCTTCTGCTTGCCGATATTGGCGGCCTTGAGCACGCCGAGCCCCTCGGCATAGGCAGCCATGATCCCGTATTCGATGCCGTTGTGGACCATCTTGACGAAGTGGCCGGCGCCGTTGGGGCCGCAATGCAGATAGCCGTTCTCGGCCGTGCCCGCCGGCACCTTCTCGCGGCCGGGTGTGCGGTCGATATTGCCGCGGCCGGGCGCCAGGTTGGCGAAAATCGGATCGAGGCGCTTCACGACATCGTTCTCGCCGCCGATCATCATGCAGTAGCCGCGCTCCAGGCCCCAGACGCCGCCACTGGTGCCGACATCCACATAGTGAATGCCCTTGGGCGCCAGCTCCTTGGCCCGGCGAATATCGTCAATGTAGTAGGAATTGCCGCCGTCGATCAGGATGTCGCCCTTTTCGAGAAGGGGCAGCAGGTCGGCAATTGTCTCGTCGACCACGGCGGCGGGTACCATGAGCCAGACGGCGCGGGGTTTGGAGAGTTTCTTGACGAAGTCGCCGAGCGCGCTGGCGCCGGTCGCCTTTTCCTTGACCAGCTCCTCCACGGCCTTGGCCGAGCGATCGAAGACGACGCAGTCATGGCCGCCCTTCAACAGGCGGCGGACCATATTCGCACCCATCCGGCCGAGGCCGATCATTCCCAATTGCACGGACCTGTCCTCCCTAAGCGATGTCGGCTCGATGCCGGACTTCGAAGATATCGACGAACGCGCGATTTCGGTATCCGCTCGACCCCCGCGTCGTCATTCTTGGCGCGCCAATCCGCAAGGCATCAAACGCTTCCCTTCAGCTTGCGGTAGCGGCGGATCAGATTGTTGGTGGAGCTGTCATGCTCCAGCTTCGGCTCCGCTGCGCTCTCGAGCTGGGGGATGATGCGCTGGGCCAGGACCTTGCCCAGCTCGACGCCCCATTGGTCGAACGAATCGACGTCCCAGATCGCGCCCGCCGTGAAGACGCTATGCTCGTAGAGCGCCACGAGCTTGCCGAGCATCGCCGGCGTGAGTTTTTGGGCCAGCAGCGTGTT
>DATBBO010000444.1:0-6791 GCA_036270995.1 Dongiaceae bacterium
CGGGGCATGTGGTGCTGATCGGGGGGACCGCGCTGGGCCTGGGCGACATGCTCATCACGCCCTTCGGCCAGATACCGGGAGTCGAGGTGCTGGCGACCATCACGGACAATCTCCTGGCCGGCCAGATCCTCCAGCGTGCCGGGCTCCGCGCCTGGGATCTCGCCGCCATATTGCTGCTGGGACTCCTGGCCTTCACGCTGGCACGGCTGCCGCTGCCCTTCGCGGCGGCGGGCGCGGCCATCTTCCTGCTCGCCCTCTGGAGCGCCATCGTCATCTTTGCCTTCCGGCACAATCTCTGGCTCGACATGACCTTTCCCACCGCGGCGATCCTCCTCAATGCCGGCGGTGTCGCCATGCTGCGCGCTGGCATCGAGCGGCGGATGCGCCGCAATCTCGCCCGCTATCACTCACCGGTCATCGTCGACATGCTGGCGGCGAGCGCCAGGCCCAGCTTCGAGGGGCGCCAGGAGGCCGCGATCCTCTTCGTCGACATCGCCGGCTTCACCAGCCGCATCGAGAAGATGGCGCCGGAGGAAACCGTTCACTTTCTGCGCGATTTCCATGGCCGCATCGAGCGCGCCATGCTGGCCCATGGCGGCGTGCTGGAGCAGTTCATGGGCGATGGTGCCATGGTCGTCTTCGGCGTGCCGCGGCCGGGGCCCGAGAGTGCGGCGGCGGCGCTGGCCGCGGCGCGCGACCTCTTCGCCGACATCCGGCAGCGCAACGAGGAGCTGGTGGCCGAGGGCGAGGCGCCGTTCCGGATCTCCGTGGGCATCCATTATGGCCCGGTCATCGTCGCCCGGCTCGGCGGCCCGACCCAGGCCCAGCTCAGCACTTCGGGCGATACGGTCAATGTCGCGAGCCGGCTCGAGAACCTGACCCGCGAGCATCGCGCCGCCATCGCCATCTCCGGCGAGGTCTATGAGGCGGTGAAGGCTGCCGGCCGCGGCGAGCTTCTGGAAGGCTTCGAGCTCCTGCCGACGCACAGCGTGCGCGGGCGGGTGGGGCGGCTGGCGATCTGGGTGAGCCGGGCGCCAGTCAGCTAGGTCGTCACGCGCACTACTTCCCTCGCACTAGGGCGCGTACTCATAAACGCGCCATTGAAAGGCTTGTCCGGAACCAGCGAACAAACCGGACATGTCGCGGACATCAGGGAATTGACATGATTGACCCGAACCGGACATGCCATCTCAAGACGATCTTCGCCTGGTCACCCGCGCTTGGCAACTCGTCGCGAGGGGCGATGAACAACCCCGAGAGACTAAGAGCGTCGTCGGCTGGCGGAGCAACCGGACGAGGGGTAGAGTTCTCCTCTCCGGGTACCTCACAAGAGGGGTGGCCCCATCGGGAGATACCGCCAGGGATTCCAATCGGGAGGAATAGATGGCTACCACATGGGAAATAAGGGGTCGCGAACTCGTAAACTGCAACTGCTCCTACGGATGCCCTTGTCAGTTCAACGCAGCGCCCACGCACGGCGATTGCCGGGCCGTCATCGGCTATCAAATCGATCGGGGTCATTATGGGGATGTCCGTTTGGATGGTCTTCGCGCCGCTCTGCTTGTGAGCTGGCCAGGCGCAATCCATCAAGGCAATGGCACGATGCAAGTGATCGTGGATGAGAGCGCCGATCCCCGTCAGCGGGAGGCGTTGCGAAAAATCATCCACGGCGAGGACACTAGGGAGATGGCCACGATGTGGTGGGTGTTCAGCGCAATGTGTCCAAACAAGTTGGAGACGCTGTACAGGCCCATCGATTTTGAGGTGAACGTGGAGAAGCGCACGGGCCGGATGCGCATCCCGGACATTGCTGATATGTCGGGTAAGCCGATCCGCAATCCGGTGACGGGTGCGGAGCATCGCGTCCGTATTGATCTGCCTCACGGTTTTGAATACGAGATCGCGGAAATCGGTAGCGCCACTTCGAGCGTGAAGGGGCAGATCGCCATGGAACTCAAAGACAGCTACGGGCAGTTCGCCGAACTACACCTCTCCGACAACGGTATAGTTCGCTAAGGTGCGTCGCGGGCCGAGCCGCGGCCAATAGCGCTCGCCTCAGTCCGCTGGACGCACGGCATGGCATCGAGTTCGTCATATCATCGCACCATCGTCCGCGTGTCGCTGGTGGGCGTCATCGTCCTGTCTTGGGTCTTAACATGCTTGCAGGTGCCGGCATTGCAATGTCGCTACTCCGCATTGGAGGCGATGGTCCGCTGATGGCACTTTTCGGAAGTGCCACCTGCGGCGAGTGAGGGCCGCGATCTTGGCTCTAAAGCGGACTTCAGCAAACCGCCAGAGGGCGTGTTTATGAGTTCACGCCCTAGTAAATGAGCTTTTGATTTCGCCAAGGCGCGCTGCTCGAGGTGCTCGAGGTGCTTGAGCTGCTGGCCACTCATGGCGTGCGCGGCCGGGTCGGGCGGCTGGCGATCTGGGTGAGCCGGGAGCAGGATAGCTAGGTCGGAACTCCTTCGACCCAAGGAGGTGTGAATGGCCGGCCTCCGCGTGGAACCTCTCGACAAGACCACTTGGCCGGACTTCGCAGAGCTGGCCGAGCGACATAACGGTGTCTGGAACGGCTGCTGGTGCCTGGCCTTCCATCTGGAAGGCGGGCGTGGCAAGACCGCGGCAGAGAGGCGAGCCGCGAAGGAAGCGCGGGTCTGCGAAGGCCGCGCCCATGCGGCTATGGTCTATGACGGGACGCGCTGCGTCGGCTGGTGCCAGTTCGGTTCACCGGAGGAGCTGCCGCGCATCAAGCACCAGAAGGCCTATCGAGCCGGGCTGACGGCGCTCCCGGATTGGCGGATCACCTGCTTCTTCGTCGACAAATCCTATCGCGGCAAAGGGGTCGCGAACGTCGCGCTTGAGGGCGCCCTAAGGGATATCGCCCGTCTCGGCGGCGGAACGGTCGAGAGCTATCCCGAGGATATGGAGGGCCGCTCGACGTCTGCTTCCTTCCTCTACAACGGGACGGTCGCCATGTTCGAGCGGCAGGGCTTCGCGCGGACGCGCCAACTCGGCAAGAATCACTGGCTGGTCACCAGGACCCTGGCCCCAAGCCGACAAGGCTAAGCTGCGGACGGGATCAGGCGGAATTGGGGCCGGCGAGGTATTGCTCCTCGGTCACCTTCTCCATCCAATCGACGACCTTGCCGCTCGCATCGCGCTCCTGGATGGCGATATGCGTCATCGCCGTGCTCGGCGTCGCGCCATGCCAATGCTTCACGCCCGGCGGGCAGGAGATGACATCGCCGGGCCTGATCTCCTCGATCGGCCCGCCCCAGCATTGGGTCCAGCCGAGCCCAGCCGTGACGATCAAGGTCTGGCCCAGCGGATGGGTGTGCCAGGCGCTTCGGGCACCCGGCTCGAATGTGACCAGGGCACCGGTCGCCCGCGCCGGGTCAGGGGCCCGGAACAGGGGGTCGATGCGCACCGCCCCGGTGAAGTTCTCCGCCGGACCCTTTGCCGATGGCCGTGATCCGTTGCGCCTGATCTCCATATCGCTGCTCTCCTCTGTGCCGGGTTCACTGCATCTCCGCCAAGATCTAGGACAGCTTTCGGCCCCGTCCAGCGATTGAAGATTGGTCCCCGCCGCCAAGTCATGCCAAACTCGCGTTGCTCCAGGTGCCCGCCTCGCGGCGGGAGAATCGGGAAGGCGGTGCGACTCCGCCACCTGCCCAGGGCTGTGACGGGGACTGGCGCGGCAAATGCCACTGGCGATGAGCCGGGAAGGCGCCGCGCCGGGATGATCCGGAGTCAGAAGACCGGCCGGGAGCGAACGGGCGCCTTCGTGGACGGAAGGCGCCTCCACCATCGTTCCATGAAAGGGGACCTCATGGACGCACCCGCCCCCGATTCGATTCTCGCCCTTTCGGCGCCCGAGCGCGCCGCGGTCTATCGCTGCATCTTCACCCGGCGCGACATGCGCAGCCAGTTCCGGCCCGATCCCATCCCCGACAAGGTGCTGGCCCGCCTGCTGCGGGCAGCCCATCACGCGCCCTCGGTCGGCTTCATGCAGCCCTGGGATTTCATCCTGGTCCGCGATCCCGCCGTGAAGCGCCGGATCCATGCCGCCTTCGAGGCGGCCAATGCCGAGGCGACGGCGATGTTCGAGGGCGAGCGGCAGGCGGCCTATCGCGCCCTCAAGCTGCAGGGCATCCTCGAAGCGCCGCTCGGGCTCTGCATCACCTGCGACCGCGGCCGTGCCGGTAAGCTGGTGCTGGGCCGGACCCATCAGCGCGAGATGGACATCTACAGCGCCGTCTGCGCGGTGCAGAACCTCTGGCTTGCCGCCCGCGCCGAGGGCATCGGACTCGGCTGGGTCAGCATCCTGCGCTACGAGGATCTTCGCGCCGCGCTCGCGATCCCGGAGACGATCCTGCCCATCGCCTATCTCTGCCTCGGCTATGCCAGCGAATTCCTCCCCGCGCCGGAGCTGGAGACCGCCGGCTGGCGCAAGCGCCTGAACCTGCGAGATCTGGTCTGGTTCGATCGCGGGCAGGGCCGCGCCGGAGATGAAGGCTTGCTCGACCTGCTGGAGTAGCGTGCGGCTTGGTCGTTTCCCTTTGCCGCCCATTCCTCGCTTTGTCTTGTCATCCCGGCGAAATCCCCGGATCAAGTCCGGTGTGGGATCCAGGATTGCAGGAGCTCGCCGGTCGCCCCTGGACCCCGGCTTTCGCCGGGATGACGGTGGAGAACGAGTGGCGAGGAACGGGACTAGGCGTCGGCAATGAACTCGAGCAGGCAGCCATTGGCTGCCTCGGGCGGCAGGAGATAGCGCCCGCCCGCGGCGACAGGCGCATGGCCGCGGCGGCGGAGGGTCTCGTCGAGCCGGTCCAGATCCTCGACCGCGATGGTCTGCACCGCCATCCTGGGGCGCGGATAGTCGGGCAGCTCGAGAGGCCGGATGCACGCCTGGAGGGCCGGCGGCGTCAGGAAGGAAAGCCTACCGGAGCCGGCCTCGATCTCGATACCGCCCTCGACCTGCCGCAGGGCCGCGGTACCGAACAGACGGCCATAGGCCTCGGCGAGGTCGCCGGGGCGGTCGCTTGCGATCGTCAGCCCCGCGAGGCGCCTGGCGCCGTTCTCATGCCCCAGCCAGGCCGGCCGGCGCACGATCTCCGGCGAGAGATGCCGGCAGAAGAAGGCGCGGAGATCCGGCAGCTCCTCCGGCGGCAGGAAGAGGAGCTCGAAGGCCGGAAGAACCTCGCCTTCCGGCAGCTCCAGCGCGCGCTTCAGCGCCTTGGGTCCTTCGGGATGGAATCCGGCGGCGGCCAGCGCCTGGCCCAGTGCCGCGGCGTCATCGGAACCGAAGGCGAGGCCCAGCAGGCCTTCGCGCTGCGCCAGGAACTTGTCGAGGTTGTTGGTGAACTGCGCGGGATCGACGATGCCCAGCAGCTCGACATAGCCCGCCTCGAACATGATGCAGTAATTGGCGGTGCCCCAGCCGATATGCCGGCCGCGCGGAGTCAGGGTGAAGCCGAGGCCGGTGAAGCGCGAGCGCGCCTCTTCCAGATCGCGAACGCCGAGAAGGCTGTGATCGATGCCGGTGAGCCCAGGGAGCGCCCGGCCACCGAGGTTCAATGCACCGCGGCCCAGATCTTGCGCTTCACGCCGTAGAGCAGCGCGGTCAGCACGATCAGGAACAGCACCGACTTGACGCCAATGAGATGGCGCTCCTCCAGCTTGGGCTCGGCGGTCCAGGCCAGGAAGTTCGACACGTCATAGGCCATCTGGTCGACCGTCGCCTTGGTGCCGTCGGCATAGGTCACCGCGTCGTCGGAGAGCGGCGGGGGCATGGCGATCTGATGGCCGGGGAAATACTCGTTGTAGTACATGCCCTGGGCGACCGTCACGCCCGCCGGGGCCGTAACGAATCCCGTCATAATGCCATAAATATGGTCGGGCCCGCCCGGACGCGCCTTGTCCATGAGCGAGAGATCCGGCGGCAGCGCGCCGTTATTTGCGGCGCGGGCGGCGTTGTCGTTCGGGAAGGGTGCCTTGAAGGGGTCCGAGGGCTTGCCCGGCCGCTCGAACATCTCTCCGGCATCGTTCGGCCCGTCCGTCACCTGGACGCCGGCCGCGATCTGCTTCACCTGATCCTCGGAGAAGCCGATTGCCTGAAGGTCGCGGTAATGCACCAGGTTCAGCGAATGGCAGGCGGAGCAGATCTCCTTGTAGACCTGGAAGCCGCGCTGGACGGCCGCCCGGTCATAAGTGCCGAAGATGCCCTGGAAGGACCAATGCTTCTGCGGCAGCGCGATCTCCTCGGCCCGCGCGGCAGCGCCGGCCCCGGCGGCGATCAGCGCCGCCGTCAGGAATGCCAGAACGGGACGGCGCATCAGGCTTTCTCCATCGGCAGAGCGCGGGCGGCGGCGGGGGCAGCCACGCCGCCGCCTTTCAGCACCGGCTCGCTGATGCTGCGAGGCAGCGGCAGTGGCCGCTCGAAAAGGGCGAGCAGCGGGAAGATCACGAGGAAGTGGAGATAGTAGTAGAGGGCGCCGAGCCGCGCGGCGACGACGTACCAGCCTGCCGGCGGATGGGCGCCGCAATAGCCGAGCAGGAAGCAGTCGCCCAGGAGCAGCCAGAAGAAATAGCGGTAGACCGGGCGGAAGCGCGCGCTCTTGACCGGCGAGCGGTCGAGCCAGGGCACCAGCGCCAACAGCACGATGGCACCGAACATGGCGATGACGCCGGCAAGCTTGTTCGGGATCGAGCGCAGGATGGCGTAGTAGGGCAGGAAGTACCACTCGGGCACGATCTCCGCCGGCGTCGCCAGCGGATTGGCGGGGATG
>DATBBO010000445.1:0-7409 GCA_036270995.1 Dongiaceae bacterium
ACTGGCCGGCGGCAGGTGCCCTGGAGCAGATCGAGGCCAAGCTCGCCGAAGAACTCGGCGAGATCAGGGCCGAGGTCGCGGCGGCCAATGCCGCCGCCATCGCCGATGAATGCGGCGATCTGCTCTTCGTCTGCGTCAATCTGCTGCGCCATCTGGGCGTCGATCCGGAATCGGCGCTGCGCAGCACCAACGCGAAGTTCGAGCGCCGCTTCCGGGCCGTGGAGGAGCGGATGCGCCAGGAGGGCATCGGCGAGCTGGCCGCGGCCGGCATCGACCGGCTGGAGGCCGCTTGGCAGGCGGTCAAGGCCGAGGAGCGGCGAGCCAAGAAGTGAGCGGGCACGACCTCGTTATGGGCGGCAGCGGAATGCTGTCCGGCCTTGTAACGGCGCTCGCCCGGCGCGGACGCCGTGTCTCCGTGATCGCACGCGACCCGCGCCGCCTCGCTCGGCTCGCCGAGACCGCCGACGGCATCACGCGCCTGGCGCTCGACTACCGTGACGCCGACGCTCTCGAGGCAGCGCTCCTCAGGGCGCGGCGGGACAATGGGGCCATCGAGCGAGCCGTTTGCTGGTTTCACACCGCTGCGCCGAAGATCCCGCTCGCGGTCGCCCGTCATGTCGAGCAGGTCTATTGCCACGTGCTGGGCAGCGCTGTGGCCGATCCGTCGACACCGACCGCCCTCGACCGTTGGCGCGCCTCTTTCGCGATCTTTCCGCGGCTCGACTATCGGATCGTGGTGCTGGGCTTCGTCGTCGCGCCAGGCGGTCGCTCCCGCTGGCTGACCGACGAGGAGATCTGCGCGGGCGCGGCGGACGCCCTGGCGAAGGGCGGGCCGTTGGCGACCGTCGGCACGGTTACACCCTGGTCGGCACGGCCGTAACGACCACCTAGCCGCCAAGCCGCCTAAAGAGCAACCTTCCGTCTCAGTCGTTGACGAGGAGATGCATCAGGCTGGAGGTGTCCCAGCGCCCACCGCCGCGGGCCTGGACCTGGGCATAGAACTGATCCACGAGAGCGGTCGCCGGCAGCCGCGCGCCGTTGCGCTTGGCCTCGGCCAGGCAGATCGAGAGATCCTTACGCATCCAATCCACGGCGAAGCCGAAATCGAACTTGCCGGCTAGCATGGTGAGCGCCCGGTTCTCCATCTGCCAGCTCTGGGCAGCACCCTTGGAGATCGTCTCGATCAGCTTCGTGCCGTCCAGCCCTGCCCGGGCGGCAAAATTCATGCCTTCCGACAGACCCTGGAGGAGCCCGGCGATGCAGATCTGATTCACCATCTTGGCGAGCTGGCCGGAACCGTGCGCGCCCATCAGCACGCAGGCCCGGGCGTAAGAATCGATTACCGGCTTGGTCCGGTCGAAGGCCTCGCCCTCGCCACCGACCATCACCGTCAGCATGCCCTTCTCGGCCCCCGCCTGGCCGCCCGACACCGGTGCGTCTAGGAAATGTACCCCCTGCCCCTGGGCCTTCTCGGCGATCTCACGGGCGAGTTCCGCCGAGGCCGTCGTGTGGTCGACAAGCACGGCCCCGCGACCCAATCCCGCCAGCGCGCCGGTGGGACCACAGAGCACGCTGCGCACGTCGTGGTCGTTGCCGACGCAGACGAAGACGAAGTCGGCGCCTCGCGCCGCTTCGGCCGGGGTGGCGGCGTGCTTGCCGCCATGCTTGGCGATCCATGCCTCGGCCCGCGCCCCGGTGCGGTTATAGACCGTCACCTCATGGCCCTTGGCCCTGAGGTGCCCGGCCATGGGAAAGCCCATTACACCCAGTCCGATGAATGCGGTCTTGGCCATCGCCCTGCCCTTCGTTCCTTAAGCTTCGATCAAGCGCCGGTAGAGCCCGTTCCAGCTTTCCTCATTCGGCGTCAGCATGAGGGCCGGAGCCTTGAGGCGCGTCGGCAGATAGTGCCCGCCATCAACATAGCCGTTGTACCCACCCGCCTCGCCATGCAGCAAGACGCCGGCGGCATGGTCCCAGGGCATCAGCTTGCTGAAGAGTAGGAAATGCATCTTGCCGCTGGCGATCCGGACGTATTCGGCCGCGGCACAGCGCAGGCTCTTCACGGGCCGGACACGATCGCGGCGCTGATTGACCCTCTTTCCCAACTCGGGGTCGCCATAGAAGCCGGCCAGCAAAGCCCCCGAGAGCTCCGCCGGATCGGCCGGCGGCGATGCCACCTTCAGACGCTGCCCGTCCAGCCAGGCCCCGCCCCCCTTCTCCGCTGTCGCCATTGCCTGGTGGCGCGGATCGTAGATCCAGGCAGCCAGGGTCTGGTTCTTCTGGACGAGTGAGACCATGACACCGAAATCACCCTTGGCCTCGGCGAAATTCGCGGTGCCGTCGATGGGATCGATCACCCAGACCGGCCGGTCGCCCTCCAGGCGCTTGATGACCGTGGGGTCGGCGGCGGCGGCCTCTTCGCCCACCACGACCGAGCCCGGCAGCAGTGCCGCCAGCGCCGGCGTCAGGCGATGCTCCGCGGCCTCGTCGGCGACGGTCACCAGATCGCCTGGCCCCTTCTCACGGATCTCGCCGGCGGCAAGCCGGGCGTAGCGCGGCATGATCTCCTCGGCGGCAACCTCGGCGATCAGCTGTCCGACCGCCGCCATATCGACCCGTACTGTCACGCGTGATGACGCTGCAGCCGCTCGAAACGCGCCCGCTCCTCCTGACCGAGGCTGACCGTCAGATAGCTGAATTCCTCGTCGTCGCGCCGGTCCAATACCGTCCCGTGACTGTAGAGCCAGGCGATCGCCTCACCCTCATTGTGGCGCAAGCGGTAGCGCGCCGTATCCCGGCCGGCCGCCAGCCGCCGGTCGATCTCCGCCAGCAGCACGGTGACCCCCTCCCCCGTCGCCGCCGAGACCGGGAAGCCGCTGCCGTCGCGGATCCGCGCCTTCAGCTTGGCGCGCTCCTCGACCGGCAGCAGGTCGATCTTGTTGAGAACCTCGATCACGGCGTGGCCGTGCAGAGCATCGGCTTCGAGATCCTTCAGCACATCTTCGACGTCCAGCGCCTGGGCGCTGCTGTCGGGATGGGCGATATCGCGCAGATGAAGCACGATGTCCGCCTCCACTACCTCCTCCAGTGTCGCGCGAAAGGCGGCGACGAGATCCGTGGGCAGCTCGGAGATGAATCCGACAGTGTCGGACAGCGCGATGTTGCGGCCCGAGGGCAGCTTCGCGGTGCGGATGGTGGGATCGAGGGTGGCGAACAGAAGGTCCTTGGCCGTCACGGCCGAGCGCGTGAGGGCGTTGAAGAGGGTCGACTTGCCGGCGTTGGTGTAGCCGACCAGCGCCACCACCGGCAGCGGCACGCGCCGACGCGCCTTGCGCTGCAGGCCGCGGGTGCGCTTCACGTCCTCGAGCTCCTTCTTGAGCTTGGCGATGCGCTGGCCGATCAGGCGCCGATCGATTTCGAGCTGGCTTTCGCCTGGACCACCGAGGAAGCCGAAGCCGCCGCGCTGGCGCTCCAGGTGGGTCCAGGACCGTACCAGGCGGCTGCGCTGATAGCTGAGAGAAGCGAGCTCGACCTGCAGCTTGCCTTCGGCGGTGCGGGCTCGCGCACCGAAAATCTCCAGGATGAGGCCCGTGCGGTCGATGACCTTGCAGCCCCAGGCCTTCTCGAGGTTGCGCTGCTGAACCGGCGTCAGCGCCCAGTCGACGACGGCAAGGCCAATCTCCTCGGCCGCGATCAGGTCCTTGAACCGCTCAACGGCGCCGGAGCCCAGAAGGGTTGCGGGCCGCAATTGAGACAGCCGCACGACCTCGTCATGGACGACATCGAGGTCGATGGCATAGGCAAGTCCGACGGCCTCCTCCAGCCGCGCCTCCGCGCTCCGGGGTCCCGCCGGAGTACCGCGCAGAACGGGACTCAGCACCAGCGTACGCATCGCCGGTGCCGAAGAGGAGTTGCCGTCGTTCATCGAGATCCGGAGGTCCTCACTCCACCTCGTCTTCCTTGCCGCCCTCGAAGAGCTGGATGGGCGCAGCCGGCATGACGGTCGAGATGGCGTGCTTGTAGACGAGCTGAGAATGGGCATCCCGGCGTAGCAGCACGGAGAAATTGTCGAACCAGGTGATGATGCCCTGCAGCTTCACACCGCTGATCAAATAGACGGTCACCGGCGTCTTGTTCTTGCGGACGTTGTTCAAAAAGACGTCCTGGACGTTCTGAGTCTTGGTCGTGGTCATCGGATCCCTCCTTTGTTGACCTTTTTAGGGGCCCGTCGGCAATCGGGTGATCGGTAGAACGGGACGATCTATAGAACGAAAGACGATCGAACGAGAACGGGGTTGCCTATCACATATTCGGGGGCGGCAAAACCCCGAGAGCACGCAGCCGTGCCGTGAGCCCGGCGCAATCCGGCAGATGGATTGCTGGCGGATGGGCGTCGAACTCCCCGGCCGCCGGCGGCTCGGGACGGAGCAGGACGGGAAGGCACCCGGCATTGAGGGCGCAGCGCATGTCGATGTCGGTATCGCCGATGAACCACACCTCGGCCCCGCACAGGATGCCGCTGCCCGAGAGCGCCAGCTCCACCGGCTCGACAGCCGGCTTGTCCAGGCTGGTATCCGCTGCGCCGACCAGCCTGGCGAAATGGTTCGTCCAGCCCAGATGCTCGGCCTCCAGACGCAGGAACCGGCCCCGCTTGTTGCTGACCACCCCCAGATGGAGACCACTGCCGGCAAGCGCCTGCAGGAGCTCGCCTGCTCCCGGCATCGCCCGCAGCCGCTCAAGATGATGCAGGGCGAAATAGTCTGAAAAGATGCGCCCGGCGTCCTTCGCTCGATCGCCGAAGGTCTTCGGGAAGGCCTCGCGCATGGATTCACGGATCCGCGCCTTCGCATCGGCGATGGTCCAGTGCGGCATGCCGAAGGCGTCATAGACGGCATTCAAGGCATCCGTGATCACGTCCCATGTGTCGACGAGGGTATTGTCCCAGTCGAAAAGAAGGGCCCGCGGACGGGCGCCGGTGCTGAAATCGTATCCGGGCGGAGCTTTGGTCATGCGGCGCTTTGTCGCGCGACCTCCGCATCGAGGCGCCGGCGCAGCTCCCGGGTCAGCGCCCCCACGGCGCCCTCGCCGACGGGCGTTCCGTCGACGCGGGTCACGGGCAAAAGGAAACCGCTGCTGCTGGTCAGGAAGGCCTCCTTCGCCTGGCGCAGTTCCGCTAGGCTGAAGGGCCGCTGGTCGAAGCCGATCTCCATCTCACCGAGAATCGCGACCAGCGCCCGGCGAACGATGCCCGGCAGGATCTCGGCTCCGAGGGGCCGGGTCACCAAGCTGCCTTTGGCGGTGACGATCCAGGCATTGGTCGTGGTGCCTTCGGTGATGCGCTCCTCATCGTCCACCTGCCAGGCCTCATAGGCGCCCGCCTCAACCGCCCGCTGCTTGCCCAGCACATTGGGCAGGAGGGCGAGAGATTTGATATCGCAGCGCCGCCAGCGAATGTCCGGGATCGTGATGACCGAGACACCCTTCTCCAGCAGTGCCGGTAGCAGGGGCTTCAAATGCTTCGCCGTCGCCACCAGGCTGGTCCGGCTGGCCTGGGGGAATTTGTGGTCTCGCGGGGCAACGCCCCGCGTCGCCTGGAAATAGAGCAGCCCCTTCTCGATGCCGTTCAAAGCCAGCAGCTCGTCGAGAACGAGGCGGAGCGCGGCCCTCGACATGGGCGGCCGGATGGCGAGCTCGGCGAGAGAGCGCTCGAAGCGGTCGAAATGCGGCCCTGCATCGATCAACCGACCCGCGACGACATGGATGACCTCATAGACGCCGTCGGCGAACTGATAGCCCCGGTCCTCGATATGCACCTTCGCCTCGGCATGGCGCAGATAGCGTCCGTTCACATAGGTAAAGCGCGGCATCTCCCCCTCCCGCGCAGATATCGCTGCGCGACCACTCCGTCGTCCTCATGTCGTCGATCGCTCCCGGGCGTGGAAGCGTCAGCCCTCGCCCCGCTCGGCGCGGTCGCTGGAGGTGATGCCGAGCGCCCGCAGCTTGCGATGCAGCGCCGAGCGCTCCATACCGATGAAGGCGGCCGTCTTGGAGATGTTGCCGCCAAAGCGGCTCACCTGGGCATCGAGATAGCGGCGCTCGAACACCTCGCGGGCCTCGCGCAAGGGCAGCGACATCATCTCGAGCCCGTCATTGCCGCGCAGCGGCGAAGGTGCAATGGAGCCGATATCGGGCGGCAGCATGTCGGCGCGGATCAGCTCGCCCGGTTCGCCCGGAGCCATGATCAACAGCCAGTCGACGACATTGCGGAGCTGGCGGACATTGCCCGGCCAGTCATAGGCCTGAAGCCAGGCGAGCGCGTCCGGCCCGATGCCGCGCGCCGGCAGACCGGAGATCTCGGCGGAGCGGCGCATGAAATGGTCGAGCAGCAACGGAATGTCTTCGCGACGTTCGCGCAGGCTCGGCATGCGGATGGGAACGACATTGAGCCGGTAGAACAGATCCTGACGGAAGCGACCCGCCTGCATCTCCTCGGTCAAGTCACGGTTGGTCGAGGCGATGACCCGGACATCCACCTCCACCCTTGTGGCACCGCCGACACGCTCGAAGGTCTGCTCTTGCAGCACCCGCACGATCTTGCCCTGAGTCTCGATGGGCATGTCGGCGACCTCGTCGAGAAGCAGCGTGCCGCCATGGGCCTGCTCCAGGGTTCCGACCTTGGTCGGGCCGTCGGCCCGCTCGCCGAGGCTCTCGCTGCCGAAGAGCTCGACCTCCAGCCGATCGGCGCGCATGGCGGCGCAATTGATGACAACGAAGGGGCCGCTCGCCCGCTTGGACAGCAGATGCAGGAGCCGGGCCGCCACCTCCTTGCCGCAGCCGGCCGGGCCCACGATCAGCACGCGGCTGCCGGTGGGCGCCACACGCTCGATCTGCTGGCGCGAATGGTTGACCGCCGGCGACTGGCCCAAGAGCTCGTATTCCAGCCCGGCGCGGCTGCGCAGCTCCTCGTTCTCGCGGCGCAGGCGCGCGGCCTCCATGGCTCGCTCGACGATCAGCAGCAGGCGGTCGGCCTTAAAGGGTTTCTCGATGAAGTCATAGGCCCCGAGCTTGATGGACTGGACCGCCGTCTCGATATTGCCATGCCCGCTGATCATGACGACGGGCAGGCTCGGATGTTCTCGCTTTATGACCTCGAGGGTCTCCAGACCGTCGAGCGTGCTGCCCTGAAGCCAGATGTCGAGGATGACCATTGTCGGCCGGCGGGCACGGATCGCCTCCAGCGTACCGTCGCTATTGGCCGCTTCCCGGGTCTGGTAGCCTTCGTCCCTGAGAATGCCCGCGATGAGAAGGCGGATATCCGCCTCGTCGTCGACGATCAGAATGTCACGCGCCATGAGTCTTGAATAACCTCGTTCGAGCACCGGCAGCGGCGACCTCTTCCATTGCCGCCG
>DATBBO010000446.1:0-3947 GCA_036270995.1 Dongiaceae bacterium
TGGGACCGGTGACCGAGCGTCTTGCCGGCATGCTCGCGGTGCTGCTCGGCCTGCTGCTCTCCTTGCCCATCCCTCTGACGAATATGCCGCTCTCGGCGCCGCTGGTACTGCTGGGCCTGGCGCTCGCCGAGGAGGACGGGCTCATGCTGGTGATTGCCCTTGCGCTCGGGGCGGCGGCGGCCGCCATCGTGCTGACCGTTAGCGGCGCCCTCTTTCTCGCCGCGATCGCCTGGCTTGCTTCGCTGATCTGAGCGGAGGAAGGTCGCGCCTACTTCAACGCCCCGCAAGCGCGCTTGATGCGGATGCAGGCTTCCTTGAGGGCCTCGGTCGAGGTGGCGTAGGAGATGCGGAAGAAGGGCGACTGGCCGAAGGCCGAGCCCTGCACCGCCGCCACGCCCTCCGCCTCCAGCAGATAGCTGACGAAATCATCGTCGCTGGCGATCTTCTTGCCATGGGGCGTGGTCTTGCCGATGGCGCCGGCGCAGGAGGGATAGACGTAGAAAGCCCCTTCCGGCGTGTTGCAGGCGAGCCCCGGCACCTTGTTCAGCATCGAGACCACCATGTCGCGGCGCTCGGCAAACACCTTGTTATGCGCCGCGATGAATTCCTGGGGGCCGTTCAGTGCCTCGACGGAGGCCGCCTGGCTGATCGAGCAGGCATTGGTCGTGCTCTGGGACTGGATCTTTGCCATGGCCTTGATGAGGGGGGCCGGCCCGCCGGCATAGCCGATCCGCCAGCCCGTCATGCAATAGGCCTTGCTGACTCCGTTCATGGTCAGCGTGCGGTCATAGAGCCGCGGTTCGACCTGGGCGATGGTGGCGAATTCCAGCCCGTCATAGAGCAGATGCTCGTACATGTCGTCGGTCAGCACCCAGATCTGCGGATGGCGCAGCAGTACCTCCGCCAGAGCCTTCAGATCCGCGGCGGTATAGGCCGCCCCCGTCGGATTGCTCGGGCTGTTGAGGATGACCCATTTGGTCTTGGGGGTGATCGCCTGCTCCAGATCCTCGGGCCGGAGCTTGAAGCGGTTGTTCTGCGGGCAGGTGACGAAGACCGGCGTGCCGCCGCAGAGCAGCGCGATATCGGGATAGCTCACCCAATAGGGGGCAGGCACGATGACCTCATCACCCGGCTCGACAGTGGCGAGCAGAGCGTTGAAGATGACCTGCTTGCCGCCGGAGGAGACGGTGATCTGCTCCGGCCCATATTTCAGCCCGTTCTCGCGCTTGAACTTGCCGCTGATGGCGGCCTTCAGCGCATCGGTGCCATCGACATTGGTGTATTTCGTGTCGCCGCGGCGAATGGCGGCAATCGCCGCGTCCTTGATGTTCTCCGGCGTGTCGAAATCCGGTTCGCCGGCACCGAGGCCGATGATGTCGCGCCCCGCGGCTTTCAGCTCTCGAGCCTTCTGAGTCACTGCAATGGTGGGCGAGGGCTTGATGCGCGACAGGCGCTCGGCAAGGAAGGACATGATCGGCTCCGGGAAGACGAGGGCGCCGCGACCTTACGGCGGGCGGCGCTGCCTCGCAACCCCCGCGCCAATTCATTCGAACCGGTACCCCCGCCCTGGTGCAAGTGGCACCGCCGGCTTAAGCTCTCTCCTCCCTGCCATCGCTGGAGGCTTCCCTGCTCGACCATCGTCAGCCGCAGCGCGCCGCCGAGGCCTGGCGGCATTTTGTCGAGACGCCGCTGGACCAGCTTCTGGGCCGGGCCGAGGGCGGCGGCGATCCCGCGCCGGCGATGTTCGCCCTCTTTCGTCACATGCTCGCCCATGTGCCGGCCTATCCTCGCTTCCTGGCGGAACAGGGCATCGATCCCGCCATGATCCAGGGGCCGGCGGATCTGAAGCGCCTCCCGCTCGCCACCAAGGCCAACTACATCCAGCGCTTCCCTCTGGCCGATCTCGTTCCCGGGGGCCGGATCGAGGCCTGCGACACCATGGCCTTGAGCTCGGGCTCCACCGGTCAGGCGACCTTCTGGCCGCGCTTCGTCTCTGATGAGCTGGCTACGGCCCTTCGCTTTGAGCAGGTGTTCCAGGACAGCTTCGCCGCACAGGAGCGCCGCACCCTCGCCATCGTCTGCTTCGCGCTTGGAAGCTGGGTCGGCGGGCTGTTCACGCTTGCCTGCTGCCGCCATCTCGCCGCCAAGGGCTACCCGCTCGTCACCTTGGCGCCGGGCATGAACAAGCCTGAGATCTACCGCACCCTTGCCGAGCTCGGCCCCGGATTCGATCAGGTCGTGCTCCTGGGCTATCCACCCTACCTCAAGGATGTTGTCGATGGCGGGCCGGCAGCCGACATCGATTGGGCAAAGCTCCGCACCCGGCTGGTCATGGCAGGCGAGGTCTTCAGCGAAGAATGGCGCAGCCTCATGGGCGAACGCCTGGGATCTCGCGACCCGCGCTACGACTTCGCCTCGCTCTACGGCACCGCCGATGCCGGCGTGCTGGCGAATGAGACACCGCTCTCCATCCATATCCGCCGCTTCCTCGCCGGACGGCCGGAGATCGCTCGGGAACTCTTCGGCGAGGCGCGGTTGCCGACGCTGGCCCAGTACGATCCCTTCCACCGCCATTTCGAAAGCGCGGAGGGAACCCTGCTCTTCTCCGGCGATAATGGCCTGCCGCTCATGCGCTACCACATCGCCGACAGCGGTGGGATCATCACCTATGAGGAGATGCTGCGCTTCCTGGCGCAGCATGGCTTCGATCCGCGGAGCGGGCTGGCATCCCATGGCTGGCGGGGCATGCGGCGCCTGCCCTTCGTCTATGTCTTCGGCCGGGCCAATTTCGCCGTCTCCTATTTTGGCGCCAATGTCTATCCCGAGAACATTGCCATCGGCCTGGAGCAGCCTGAGATCGCCCTCTGGACCACGGGCAAGTTCGTGGTCATGGCGCGCGAGGGGCTGGCCGAGGTGCCGTCCCTCTATGTGGCGGTGGAACTGGCTCCCGGGGTCGGAGCCGATGCCGATAAGGAACAGCGGATGGCGAACTCCATCCTCGCCCAGCTCCTGCGTCTCAACAGCGAGTTCGCCAACTACACCCCCGAGACTTACCGCCGGCCCGTGGTCGAGCTGAAGCCGACCGGCGATCCGGGCTGGTTCCCGATCGGCGTCAAGCACCGATATTCCCGGCGCTAGCGCCCTGCCCCGGAAATTCACGTGCGAACCCGGGAAAAGCAGCTGCTCGAATCCATAAACTGGCCCCGCAGCCACCGAGCGCTTGCTCCCCGCGGATGGCCTGCGGGACACGGGGGTCTGGGTCGCGCTTTTGGGAGATCCGGACGGGGATTCGCCACAAGATTCCTTGGAATCGCCGCAATCCTGCACCGCTTCCGCCATGCGGCCGTGGTTGTATGCGCCGATCAAGCCACAACCCGACGCCGAGACAAAAGACGCCATGACGGCCGATAGCCCGTTCCATTCCGCTCGTTTGGCCGGCGGCCTGACCGCAACGCGCCGCCGGCGCCGCAACAGCCAGGGCGTGCTCGCCCTCATGCTCGTGGTGCTCGGCCTTGCCGTGCTGCTGTCGCTGGCGGTTATGTTCCTGCCGCTGTCCCATCCCCATATGCGTCTGGCGCCGAGGCTGGATCCCGACGCTTCCCGCGCGCATCCCTTCATCCTTCCCCCGCTGGACTAGGCCGGAGCGCCGGAGGCCGGTCTCCAGGTCATAAATCTACACCCCACCGCATTGGCGTTTCTGGGGTCGCGGGCTATATCTTGGCGATGCTCAGCGACTCCCAGACACCGGCGCGCCTCGGCCCGCTTGCCTTCATCCGCCGGCCGCCGCGGGCCCCCGACGGCGTGCCCTTCAGGATCGTCTCCGACTTCAAGCCGGCGGGCGACCAGCCCCAGGCGATCGCCGATCTCATCGCCGGGCTCGAGCGTCAGGAGCGTGATCAGGTCCTGCTCGGGGTCACCGGCTCGGGCAAGACCTTCACCATGGCCAA
>DATBBO010000447.1:0-4598 GCA_036270995.1 Dongiaceae bacterium
CGGCATGCTCCGTCGGATAGAGTCGCATCAGCCAGAACAATAGCAGGAGACCCGGAATCGCAAGCGCCGCGGAGACGGTGAAGAAGGCGGCCCAGCTCATCTGCGCCGCGAGCCAGCCGCTGCCGGAGGAAAGAAGCGTGCGGCCGACCGCCATGAAGGAGGAGAGCAGAGCATATTGGGTCGCGGTGAAGGCGATGTTGCAGAGGGCGGAGAGATAGGCGACGAAGGCGGCAGATCCCAGCCCGCCGACGAAATTGTCGCCGCCCACGGCGATCGCTAGCCAGACCGTGTCGTGGCCTCTCAGTGCGAGCGGGACGAAGAGCAGGATTCCGACCGCCTGCAATATGCCCCCGATGAGCAGCGCCCGCATGATTCCGAAGCGCGCCACCAGCACCCCGCCGGTCAGCGTGCCTGCCAGCGAGGCGATGATGCCGAAGACCTTGGTCACCGCCGCGATCTCGACGCCGGTGAAGCCGAGCTCGACATAGAAGGGTGTGGCCATCGTGCCGCTGACCGCATCGCCGAACTTGTACAGCAGCACGAAGAGCAGGATGACGATGGCCCCGCGGCGCAGGAGGAACTCCGCCAGCGGGCCGATCACCGCGCGGGTGAACCAGCCGGTGAAGCTCTCACGCGCGGGCATCGGCGGGGCGACGGGCTCCGGCGCCACCAGGAAGGCGATGATGCCGATGCCCATGAGGGCTGCGAGGATCGCGAAGACCACCGGCCAGGCGAGGTAGTCGGCCAGCGCCACGGCGCCCGCGCCTGCCGCCAGGAGGCCGATGCGGTAGCCTATCTGGGTCGCGGCGGAGCCGGCGCCCTGTTCTTCCTCCGGCAGGATCTCGATGCGATAGGCGTCGATCACGATGTCCTGGCTCGCCGAGAGGAAGGCGACGGCAACGGCGGCCAGCGCCGTCCACCAGGGATTGACCGCCGGATCGGTGAAGCCCATGGCGAGAATCGCAAGGGCAAGGGCGATCTGGATGAGGATCGCCCAGCCCCGGCGACGGCCGAGGAAGGGCGGGCGTATCTGATCGAGAAGCGGCGCCCAGATGAATTTGAAGCTGTAGGGGATGCCGACGGCGGCGAAGAGGCCGATGGAGGTCTTGCTGACCCCGTGCTTGGCGAGCCAATAGGAAAGCGTCGAGAGGGTCAGCAGCAGCGGCAGGCCGCTTGAGAAGCCCATCACCGTGATCAGCAGGATCCGCGGATCGGCATAGACCGCGAGCGCCTTCTGCCAGCGGTTCATCGGCGAGGATCGAGCCTGCAGCTCACCCCCACCCCGGCCCGCCCCCGTCGAGGGGGCGGGGGAAGAAACAGGGACGGCGCGCGCTCGATGGAACCCCCTCCCCCCTTGCGGGGGAGGGTCGGGGTGGGGGGTAGCACCCGCTCGCTCCGGGCCATCAACCCGCTTCCGCCGCCTCGGCGGCGCGCTCGGCGCGCTTGCGGGCATTGGGATCGAGCATGGTCTTGCGCAGCCGGATGCTCTTGGGCGTCACCTCCACCTGCTCGTCGTCCTGGACATAGGCGATGGCTGCCTCCAGCGTCATCTGACGCGGCGGGGTGAGCCGGATCGCCTCGTCCTTGGAGGTGGTCCGGATATTGGTCAGCTGCTTGCTGCGCAGGGGATTGACCTCGAGATCATTGCCGCGGGTATGCTCGCCGATGATCATCCCCTCATAGACCTGGGTTCCGGGGGTGATGAACATCGGCCCGCGCTCCTCCAGATACCAGAGGGCATAGGCAACGGCGCTGCCGGCGCTGTTGGAGATCAAGACCCCGTTGCGCCGCCCCTCGACCGCACCCTTGTAGGGTGCATAGGCATGGAACAACCGGCTCATCACGCCGGTGCCGCGGGTATCGGTCAGGAACTGGCCGTGATATCCGATCAGGCCGCGGGAAGGCACATGGAAGACGATGCGCGTCTTCGCCCCGCCGGAGGGGCGCATGTCGACGAGCTCGCCGCGGCGCAGGCCCAGCTGCTCCACCACCACGCCGGTGAACTCGTCATCGACGTCGATCTGCACCTCCTCGATGGGCTCGAGGCGCTGCCCTGTCTCCGGGTCGTGGCGGAAGATGACGCGCGGCCGGCCGACGGAGAGCTCGAAGCCCTCGCGCCGCATGGTCTCGATCAGGACGCCGAGCTGCAGCTCGCCGCGGCCTGCGACCTCATAGGCGTCCTTGCCCTCGCTCTCGCGCACGCGGATGGCGACATTGCCCTCGGCCTCGCGCAGGAGGCGAGCGCGGATCATGCGGCTCGTCACCTTGTCGCCCTCGCGCCCCGCCAGCGGCGAATCGTTCACCGAGAAGGTCATGGCGAGCGTCGGCGGATCCACCGGATTGGCCTTGACTGGGGTGATCAGCTCCGGATCGCAGATGGTATCGGCGACGGTGGTGTGCTCGAGGCCGGCAATGGCAATGATGTCGCCGGCTTCCGCGCTCTCGATCGGCACGCGCTCGATGCCGCGGAAGGCGAGAAGCTTGCTGAGCCGCGCATGTTCGATCACGCGTCCGTCCGGGGCGATGGCCTTCACATGCATGTTGACCTTGACGGTGCCGGTATGGATGCGGCCCGTCAGCACGCGCCCGAGATAGGAATCATATTCCAGCGTGGTGGTCAGCATGGCGAAGGGGGCCGTGGGATCGCCTTCGGCGGGCGGCACATGGCGGACGATCAGATCGAAGAGCGGGGCCATGTCGAGGCGCTCATCCTTCTCGAGATCGACGACCGCCCAGCCGAGCTTGGAGGAGGCGAAGAGGGTCGGAAAATCGAGCTGCTCGTCGCTCGCGCCCAGTGCTGCGAAGAGGTCGAAGACCATGT
Source organism: Dongiaceae bacterium (assembly GCA_036270995.1). GTDB lineage: Bacteria > Pseudomonadota > Alphaproteobacteria > Dongiales > Dongiaceae > DASXQK01. Next base: position 2,822 of record DATBBO010000447.1, read on the forward strand.
CATGGACTTCATGCGCCCTTGCGTCCGGCCGGTCGACCTTGTTGATGACGACGATGGGGCGCAGGCCGAGCGCGAGTGCCTTCATGGTCACGAACTTGGTCTGGGGCATGGGGCCCTCGGCCGCGTCCACGAGCACGACCACGCCATCGACCATGCTGAGGATGCGCTCGACCTCGCCGCCGAAATCCGCATGGCCTGGCGTGTCGACGATGTTGAGCCGGTCCTCCTTCCAGGCGACGGAGGTGCATTTGGCGAGGATGGTGATGCCCCGTTCGCGCTCCAGGTCGTTGGAATCCATGACCCGCTCCTGCACCTGCTGATTGGCGCGAAAGGCGCCGGACTGGCGCAGGAGCTGATCGACCAGGGTCGTCTTGCCGTGGTCGACATGAGCGATGATTGCGAGGTTGTGGAGTCGGGTCACGTTATCCCTCAGCTCTGGATCGTCTCGGTCTGGAGGGCCTCGATCCCGAGCGGGGCAAGGAGCTGGGCCAAGGGCCGCTCGGGTCTAGCCCCGAAATGGGAAATGATCTCGGCCGCGGCAAGGGAGGCGATGCGCCCCGAGTCATAGGGGGAGAGCCCGCGGCAATAGCCGTAGAGGAAGCCCGCAGCATAGAGATCGCCGGCGCCGGTCGTGTCCACGACCCGGTCGACCGGGGCGGCGTCAACCATATGGGTCTCCTCCCCGGCCAGGATGAGGGATCCTTTGGCGCTGCGGGTGAGGGCCGCCACCTCGCAGAGGCCCCGAGTCGCCTGGAGGGCGGCATCGAAACCCTCCGTCTGCCAGAGGGAGCAGATCTCCGCCTCATTGGCGAAGAGGATATCCACATGATCGCGCAGCAGATCGCGGAACTCCTGGCGGTGGCGGTCGACGCAGAAGGGGTCCGAGAGGCTCAAGGAAACCTTGCGGCCGCGCTCATGGGCGATGCGGGCCGCCTTCAGGAAGGCCTGCTTGGCGGCGGGCGGATCCCAGAGATAGCCCTCCATATAGGTGACCTTGGCACCGGCGATCACGGAGGGGTCGATATCCTCCGGTGTCAGCTCGATGCAGGCGCCGAGATAGGTGTTCATGGTCCGCTGCGCGTCCGGCGTCACGAAGATGAGGCAGCGCGCGGTGGGGGTGGTGGAGCTGGCCACGGGGGTTTCGAAGGAGACGCCATTGGCCCGGATGTCATGGCGGAAGATGCGCCCCAGCTCATCGGCCCCGACCTTGCCGATATAGCCGGCCTTGCCGCCCAGCGAGGCGATCCCGGCAATGGTATTGCCGGCGGAACCGCCGGAAACCTCGACGCCCGAGCCCATGGCCGCGTAGAGGCTGGTCGCCCGCTCGGCATCGATCAGGGTCATGGTGCCCTTGTTGAGGCCGTGGCGGATCAAGAACTCCTCCTCCGCATGGGCCAGCACATCGACGATGGCGTTGCCGATGCCGACGACATCGGTCAGCCCGTCAACCAGAACACCTTCGGCCATGATCGATCGCTTGCCCTTCCTCTGGAAGCAGTCCCTAAGACAGCCAGCCTGTGCCGGAAAATCGCGGCGGAATATGCCCAGGCGCGGCCCGGCTTGCAAGGCCGGCGCCCGCCCCGATAATGGCCCCATCCAACGGGAGCGCCTCCTTGTTCTCAGCCCTCGCCAAGGCCCTCGGCCAGTTCGACGACCCCCGAATCGGCCATGTCATCTGGAAGAGCCTGGCCTGGGCCCTGGTGGTTTTCGCCATTCTGGGGGTGGTGTTCTGGTATCTCGGGGACTGGATGGCGGGCGGGCTCGCCCATTGGGTCGA
>DATBBO010000448.1:0-2585 GCA_036270995.1 Dongiaceae bacterium
TCAGCCTGATGTTCTATCTCGAGCGGGCCTGCGAGGTGCAGATCGCCGCCCTGGCCGGCGGAAGCGAGCTCGTCATCCCGCCGCCGGAGGTCTGCGAGAAGACCGCGCGGCAGAACGAGCGCGACGATGGCAAGCCCCTGGGCGAGCGGGAATGGGCGGCCCATATCCGGGCCCTCGACCGCGAGGACCCGAGCTACCGGACCTAGGAGCGCGCGACATGAACGAAGACGTCTTCAATATGAGCCTGCGCAAGTTCCTGAAGAAGGTCGGGATCACCGGCCAGCGCGCCATCGAGGACTCGGTGCGCGAGGGGCTCGCCGCCGGCAGGCTGAAGGGCGATGAGAAGCTCCCTGCCGAGGTGACCCTCACCCTCGGCGGCACCACCCTCAAGCTGGTGATCGACGGCGAGATCGAGCTGGCCTAGCCGCGAAGCGGCCACTGCCGGTTCCCCTCTTCCGCACTTCTATTCTTCCGTCATGCCCGCGAAAGCGGGCATCCATGGCAACCAGCGAGACCTGCGGCCCTGGATTCCCGCTTTCGCGGGAATGACGCAGGGGAGCGTGTGGTAGAGGGCCGCCGCTACTCCGCCGCTGCCACTTCCGCCGCGGCGGGCTCCACCTTGGCGGCGCAGAACTTGAATTCCGGAATCTTGCCGAAGGGGTCGAGCTGCGGGTTGGTCAGGACATTGGCCGGCGCCTCGGCGAAGCAGAAGGGGATATAGACCATCCCCTCCGGCACGTCGCGGTCGAGCCGGGCGGCGAGCTCGATGGTGCCGCGCCGGGTCGAGACCCTGACCATGGCCCCGGGCCTGAGGCCCATGCGGCGGAGATCGCGTCCGTTCAGCAGTGCCACGGCCGAGGGCTCGATATCGTCCAGCACCGTGGCGCGCCGCGTCATGGCGCCGGTATGCCAATGCTCCAGCATCCGGCCGGTCGAAAGCACCATGGGATATTCCACATCCGGCAGCTCGTCTGGCGGAACGAGATCGGTCGGCACCAGCTTGGCGCGCCCCGACGCGGTCGGGAAGCCGTTGGCGAAGATGATCTCATTGCCGGGCTTGCCGGGGTCATCGCAGGGATATGTCACCGAATCCTCGCGCTCCAGCCGCTCCCAGGTGATGTTGTTGAGGGAGGGCATGACCTGGGCCATCTCGGTGAAGACCTCCCCGGGGCCGTTGTAGCGCCAGGGAAGCCCGATGCGCCGCGCGATCTCCTGGATCAGCTCCAGATCCTGGCGGACCTCGCCCGGCATCTTCACGGCGGCGCGGCCGATCTGGATCTGCCGGTTGGTGTTGGTGTAGCTGCCGGTCTTCTCCGCTTGGGCCGAGGCCGGCAGGATCACATCCGCATGCCAGGCCGTCTCGGTCATGAAGAGGTCCTGGACCACGAGATGCTCGAGCTTGGCCAGGGCGCTCCGTGCATGGTGCTGGTCGGGATCCGACATGGCCGGATTCTCACCCATGATGTACATGGCCTTGATCTGGTCGGCGTGGATCGCGTTGACGATCTCGACCACCGTCAGCCCTCGCTTGGGATCGAGCTTGGTGCCCCAGAAGGCCTCCATCTTCTCGCGGATCTCGGCGTTCTCCACCGAGAGGTAGTCCGGAAAGACCATGGGGATGAGCCCGGCATCCGAGGCGCCCTGCACGTTGTTCTGCCCGCGCAGGGGATGGAGGCCCGTGCCCGGCCGGCCGACCTGGCCGGTGATCATGCAGAGCGTGATCAGGCAGCGTGAGTTGTCCGTGCCGTGGACATGCTGGGAGATGCCCATGCCCCAGAAGATGATGGAGGCGCGGCTGCGGGCGAAGGTGCGGGCGACCTCGCGCAGGCGCTCGGCCGGAATGCCGCAGAGGGGCGCCATCTTCTCCGGGCTGTAGCCGGCGACCTTCTGCTTGATCTCCTCGAAGCCTTCGACATTGGCCGCGACATATTGCCGGTCGACCAGCCCCTCCTCGATGATCGTATGGATCATCGCATTCAGCATCGGCACATCCGTGCCCGGCTTGAACTGCAGATGCCAGGTGGCGTAGCGCGACATGTCGTGCATGCGCGGGTCGGCGATGATCAGCTTCACGCCGCGCTTGGCCGCCTGCTTGAAGAAGGTGGCGGCGACCGGATGGTTCTGGGTCGGCCGCGCGCCGATGACCAGCATGACTTCGGCATCCTCCGCCGCCATGAAGGGTGCGGTGACCGCGGCCGAGCCGATGCCCTCCATGAGCGCCGCCACCGAGGAGGCGTGGCAGAGGCGCGTGCAATGGTCGACATTGTTGGTGCCGAAGCCGGTGCGGACCAGCTTCTGGAACAGATAGGCCTCCTCGTTGCTGCCCTTGGCGGAGCCGAAGCCGGCGAGTGCCTTCAAGCCATGGGCATCGCGCAAGTGCTTGAGCCTACCGGCGGCGAGGTCGAGCGCCTCGTCCCAGCTCGCCTCGCGGAACACCTCCTGCCAGTTGTCCGAGTCGATCGAGACATCGGGATGCTTGGGCACGCCCGGCTTGCGGATCAACGGCTTCGTCAGGCGATGCGGGTGGTGCGCGTAGTCGAATCCGAAGCGGCCTTTCACGCACAGGCGCTCGTGGTTCGCCGGCC
>DATBBO010000449.1:0-17528 GCA_036270995.1 Dongiaceae bacterium
CATGCAGTCCCGAGGCTTCGATGCGCGGATGGCGAACTACTTGGCAACTGACGGCGCGGCCGCCCTGCCGCAGATCCACTGCTTCTACGAGGTCCTGAATGACAAGGCCGAGCATCACGATCTGAAGGCGGCCGTGGTCTCGATGCGGGCGGCGGGACATCCGGTCCGGGTCTGGAGCTATTCGCCGGAAAAGCTCGGATTCCTGATCCCCCACGGGATCGAGCTCCGATCGGCGGCCGACGTCCTTTCCCACCGCCTATTCGACCGCATCGTCTCTGGCTCGGAGATCCGCTACTTCAGCGACATCTTCCGCTATGCCGTGCTCTACGAGCATGGCGGGCTCTGGATGGATTCCGACATCGTCATGCTGCGGCCCTTTCCCTTCCGGGGCGAGCATTTCTTCAACACGCAGTGGCATGGCGGCAATGTCGGCCATTATATCTGCGGCAATGTCATCTACGCCCGGCAGCACAACCCGCATCTGCGCAACCTCTACGAGATCGCGATCGGCCGGTTCTTCGACGCGCGCGAGCGCGTTTTCGGCGAAGTCGGTCCCAAGCTCCTGTCCGACTATTTCGCCTCGGAGGAGGGCGCCGAGCTCAGGAAATGGCTGTTCAGTCCGGTCTTCTTCAATCCGATCGACTGGACGGAGGTGGACCGCTTCGAGCTGCCCCTCGCCAAGCTCGCCGACTATCTGAACGACGAGCGGGTCTTCGGCGTGCATCTGTGGAATGCCAGGACATATCTGCGGCCCGAGGGCGAGGAATCCTCGCTGATCTCCCAGCTGTCCGATCCGCTCGCCAGCTTTCCCAGCCTGACGAATCTGGCCGACCGCCTCGATACCGACAAGAACCGCGTCACCGGAAACCGGCATGCCTATGCCCGGGTCTATGACCGGCTGCTCGCGGGACGTCGCTTCTCCCTCAGGCGGCTGATGGAGATCGGGCTCTGCCGCGGCCTTGCGGAGCGCAACCAGCCCTCCATGCCTTCGGTCGCGCTGTGGCAGAGCTTCTTTCCATTCTGCCATGTCACGGGGGTCGACCTGACGGACTTCTCCCATTTCAACAGCGAGAGATTCACCTCGGTCCTCTGCGACCAGTCGAAACGCGAGGAGCTCCGCGCCGTTGCAAGCGCGATCGCGCCCGGCTCGCTCGATGTGATCATCGACGACGGGAGCCACGCCTCCATCGACCAGCAGCAGACGCTGATCGAGTTCTTCCCCTTGGTGGCCGAGGGCGGTTGGTATTTCATCGAGGATCTGGATTGGCAGCCACCCGGCGAGGACGCGACCAAGGTGACCCTGACCAAGACCCTGCTGAAGGAGATTCAGCAGCAGGGCTGCGCCCGATCCCTCGATCCCCTGGGAATCGGCGGGCTTGCCGGGCAGTTCGAGGAGATCCTCTTCTTCGACAGCCACTACGAGCTGGAGCGGGCGAGGTTGCTCGGCGGGCTGGCCGCTATCCGCAAGCGTGGCGGCACCGGATTCGTCCGCTAGCGAGGGATGGGAGGGTCGGGAGTTGCCGCTGAAGGTCGCCGTCTACACCATCGCGCTGAACGAAGTGAAGCATGTCGACCGCTGGGCGGATTCGGTGGTCGATGCCAACTACCGGATTGTCGGCGATACCGGCAGCACCGACGGCACGGTCGAGCGCCTCGAAAGCAAGGGCGTGATCGTGCACCGGCTCGCGATCCGCCCCTGGCGCTTCGACGATGGCAGGAACGCCACCATGGCCCTGATCCCCGACGATGTGGAGGTCTGCGTCACCATGGACATGGACACATTCCTGGCGCCCGGCTGGCGCCCGAAGCTCGAGGAGGCCTGGACGCCGGGCACGACGGCGGTCTACAGCCGCATGATCCTGCGGCCGACCACCGACAATCTCGACGGTGTCGGCGGGTCGCCCTCGAAGAGCTTCCACCATCGCTGGGGCTATCGCTTCCGGCGTCCCGTGCATGAGGCGCTGTTCTTCACCGGCGAGAGTGAGGTCACGCGCAACCGCTCCGACATCGTGATGTATCACGTGCAGGACCACGGCAAGACGACCAGGCGGCAATACCTGCCCCTGATGGAGGTCGCCCATCGCGAGGATCCGCGGGATTCCCAGATCTGCTTCTGGCTGGGCCGGGAATATATGTGGGCGAACCGGCCGGAGGAGGCGGGGAAGCTGCTGCAGCTCTATCTGGAGCTGCCGACGAGCGGCTGGGGCGAGGAGCGATCCGAGGCCATGCGCTATCTCGCGCGCCTGCAGCCGGAGAGGAAGCTCCATTGGCTCGACAGGGCCCGGCTCGAGGCGCCACACCGCCGCGAGATCTGGCTCGACCTGGCCGAGGAGCTGCACCAGCAGCAGGATTGGGCTGGCCTGCTCTGGGCCTGCTCGAACGGGATCGAAAAGACCCACCGCACCGGAAGCTATCTCGATGACGGCAATTGCTGGGGCTTCCGGCTGTTCGATCTGGGGGCGATCGCCTGCTGGAACCTCAATGTCATGGACAAGGCGGTCGAGTGGGGCGAGAAGGCTCTGGCGCTCGATCCCGCCAATGAGCGGCTGAAGAGCAATCTGGGATTCTTCCTTCAGCGGCGCAAGGAGCAGCACACCGCCCCATGAGCGATCCGTCCGGCCGGCGCGAGACCCGCCTCTTCACCACCCTCGGCACCGCCCTGTTCGTCGATGTGACGACCGGCGAGCTCCATCACGGCTCCCTCGAGGAGAGTCCCGGCAATGCCGTCTTCGTGACGGAACCCGGGATGGTCCGCGCGGGCAGGATCATGCAGCATTCGGACGGCGCCTATCGCCCGATCCTCTGCGGGCCCGAGGGGTGCCGCGTGCTTGGCGATGCGGCGGCGAACGAGGCGCTCGCCGGGACCCGGCTCGAGCTGGTGCCGCTGGAGCGGGGGCTGATTGCCGTCAAATCGGCCGATCTCTTCCTCTGCGCCGAGCCGGGCGGAAGGCTCACTTTGTCGCGCAGGCTCTGCAGCCTCTGGGAGTGCTTCCTCGCCTCGGAGGATTGGTGCACGGCGGGCAACGGCGCGGAGGAGACGCCGGGCCGAGACGCGATCGCCGCCGACCATCGCGCCATCGCCAGCTATATCGTCGATCCAGCCTTCCGGATGAAAACGCGGAAGACAGGAGCCAAGAAGTTCCTCGTCTTCGGCTATACGCAATGGTCGCACGGGCGCGCGTATTACGACCTCGCCAAGCTGCTGCACGACCGCGGCTATGTGGTGGATATCCTGGACTGGAGCGTGCCCCATTCCTGGAGGCCTTCGCTCACTTGCTTTCCTACTATGATTTCGTCATCTCCGCCCTTGACGGGATCCAGGTCCTGGTCGATGCCTATCACGTGCCCTATGAGAGGATCATCGCGCTGTCCCACGCGGAGATGGACCTCTATATCCTGATCGATCAAAAGGGCAAGGCGGTGTTCGAGCGCTTCGCCGCATTCGGCGCCGTGGGTTTCAACATTTACACTCGCGCGGCGCTCTTGGGCCTGGCGAGGCTGCCGCAGGTCGTGCCCTATGGGATCTATGTCGCCGAATTCACCGCCGAGATCCCCAACCGGCTGGCGACCGTGGGCTACGCCTCCTCGATGACCCAGCTCACCATCTATGGGGTCGAGATCAAGCGCGGCGAGCTGGCAGAAGCCTGTGCCCGCGAGGCAGGGCTGGACTTCAAGGTCGCCGGCTCCACGGGGGATCAGATCAGCTTTCATGACATGCCGGCGTTTTACCGGTCGGTGGATGCCTTGCTGATGACTTCGATCACCGAAGGAGACCCCTTCCCCGTGCGGGAAGCAGCCGCGGCGGGCCGGCTGGTGATCGGGACACCGGTCGGGCATTTTCCCGTCCGGGCGCATGGCGGTGGCGGAATCATCGCGCCCATCGAGGCCGAGAAGTTCAAGGCCTTCGGCGTGGCGACTTTGCGCTACTACAAGGACAATCCCGCCGCCTATGTGGAGAAATGCCGCGAGATACAGGCGGCGGCCCGGAAATTCGACTGGCAATATGCGATCTCCGATTGGGTCGAGCTGCTTGAGAGCGCTCGGCTCCCGGCGGCATGACGCGTTGACGAGGGTGTCGATCTTTCCGACGAGGCACGGCACCGAGCCGGAGGGCGGGACGGAAGATCCCGGCTGCGCATGAACAAACCCTCCGCGATGATTCCCGCGCGTCTATTCACGACCTTCGGAACGGTTCTCTATGTGGACGAGGCACTGGGGCAGCTTCGGCATGGCTCCATCGAGGAAAGCCCGGCCAATCTCTTTTTCGAGCTCGATCCGAAGCGCGGCGCGCCCGGCCGGCAGGGCCGCCTGATCCACGAGGTGGAAGGGGGTCGCATCCCGCTCGTCTGCGACGGCGAGAGCTGCCGGCCGGCGACCGTCGCGAACGAGGACCATGCGGCAAAGGGGACCTGGCTGGAGCTGATGCCGCTCGAACGTGGACTGATCGGCTTCGCGGCGGGGGCCAAGTTCCTGGCCGCCACGCCGGATGGAAAAGTGGATCTCTCGCGACCCTGGTGCAGCACCTGGGAATGCTTCCTGGCGTCAGAGGACTGGTGCACCGATCGCGCGATCATCGGCGAGGGGCCGGCGAGCCCTCCCGCCGCCGTCATCGACAAGCGGACCATCGCCAAATACGGCATCGATCCGGTATTGCGGATGAAGAGCCGGCCCCGCTCGCGCTGCATGAAGATCCTGATTTACGGCTATCCGCAGTGGTCCCATGGCCGCGTCTACTACGACGTCTCCAAATATCTCTATGAGCGCAGCTACATCGTCGACATCATCAACTGGCAGGCCGATCACAGCGCCCATATCGAGGCGCTGCTCGCCTATTACGACCTGGTCTTGACCGCGCCCGACGGAGTCGGGACCCTGACCGACCGCTGGCGCGTGCCCTATGAGAAGATCATCGCGGTGTCGCACCACGAGATGGATATCCGCATGCTGATCGAGCAGAAGGGAATGGAGGTCTTCGACAGGTTCGCGGCCTATGGCGTGGTCAGTTACTTCGTCTATTGCGCCTCGCTCATGCGGGGCGTGACCCGGGCACCCAAGATCGCCTCGGTGGGAATAACCTATGACGACTTCCATGCCGAGATCCCCGAGCGGCTTGCAACCGTGGGCTATGCCTCCTCGATGTCGGTCAAGACCTACGGCGTCGAGTGGAAGCGAGGAGAGCTGGCAGAGGCGGCGGCGCGCCAGGCGGGGCTGGCGTTCAGGAAGGCCGGCTCGACGGGAAATCAGATCTCGTTCCACGACATGCCCGATTTCTACCGTACGGTGGATGCCATCCTGACGAGCTCCATCAGCGAGGCCGCCCAGCTGCCGGTGATGGAAGGCGCCGCGGCCGGCCGACTCGTCATCGGTACGCCGGTCGGGCATTTCCCGCTCAAGGCCTATCAGGGCGGTGGCATCATCGCCCCGGTCGAGGCCGAGAAATTCACCGCTTTCGCGGCCGAAACCCTGCGCTACTACAAGGAGAATCCGGCCGCCTATGTCGAGAAATGCCGCGCGATCCAGGACGCCGCCCGGCAATTCGACTGGCAGAATGTGATCGGCGAGTGGGTGGAGCTGATCGAGGAAGCCAAGCGGCACGGCTCTATGGGATGATGTCGAATCTTCCAGCGCAACGACCGGGCCCAGGCGCAGGCCTTTGCCAGCGAGCTGGCGAACCTCATCCAGGAGGCTCTCGCCTTCTTCCGTCGCTCTTCGTGAGTCTCTACCCAAGGACCAAGTCCGATGAACGATGTCAATCCTGAGCCCGTCGATGCCGCCATCGTGCCCCGCTTCGGCGCCATCCCGACCTTCATGCGCCTGCCCTATCGCCCCGATCCGGCGGGGCTGGATATCGGCCTCATCGGCGTGCCCTGGGATGGCGGCACCACCAATCGCGCCGGCGCCCGGCACGGTCCGCGCGAGATCCGCAATATGTCGAGCTTCATGCGCAAGGTGCACCACGTCAGCCGGATCGCGCCCTACAAGCTCGCCAAGGTCGCCGATCTCGGCGATGCGCCGGTCAACCCGATCGACCTCATGGATTCGCTTGCGAGGATCGAGGGCTTCTTTGCCATGATCCATGGCCTCGGCGTCGCGCCGATCTCGGCCGGCGGAGATCACCTGATCACGCTGCCGATCTTCCGCGCCATCGCGCGCGAGCGGCCGGTGGGCATGATCCATGTCGATGCCCATTCCGACACCAACGACCGGTATTTCGGCGACAATCGCTATACCCATGGCACGCCCTTTCGCCGGGCCGTGGAGGAGGGGCTGCTGGATCCGAAGCGCACGATCCAGATCGGCATCCGCGGATCGATCTATTCCGAGGACGACATGGCCTTCGCCGAAGGCTCGGGCATGCGTGTCGTCTATATGGAGGAGTTCGCCAAGGCGGGCGTGGAGCGGGTGATCGCCGAGGCGCGCCGCGTCGCGGGCGAGGGGCCGTGCTACATCAGCTTCGATGTCGACGGGCTCGATCCCGTCTATGCGCCCGGGACGGGCACGCCGGAGATCGGCGGGCTGACGACGCTGGAGGCACAGCATCTGATCCGCGGGCTGGAGGGGCTGAACCTGATCGGGGGCGACGTGGTCGAGGTCTCCCCGCCCTTCGATCCCAGCGGCAACACGGCGCTCGTCGGCGCCAGCATGATGTTCGAGATCCTCTGCGTGCTCGCCAAGGCCGTGGCCGAGCGGCGCAAGCCTATTTAGCGCGCCGGGGAACGACGAGCTTCGCCGTCAGGACCTGGAGGGTCTCGCCGCGCTGATTCTTGGTCTCGCTGCGCATGGTGGCCGTGCCGCGTTCGGGGCGCGAGCGTGAGGGCGTGACGGCGAGGATCTCGCTCTCCACACGAAGCACATCGCCGGGGCGCGTGGCCCGCGGCCACTGGATCTCGCCGCCCGCCCCGATGATGCCGCCGGCGATCGGCAGCCCGCCGTCATTGAGCAGGCGCATGGTGATGGCCGCCGTGTGCCAGCCGCTGGCGGCAAGCCCCTGGAAGAAGGAGTGCCGCGCCGCCGCCTCGTCGAGGTGGAAGGGCTGCGGATCGAACTGGCGGGCAAAAGCCTTGATCTGGTCCGTGTCCAGCGCATGGGTCCCGCTGGTGAATTTCTGGCCGACCCGGAGATCGTCGAGATAGAGAAGCTCAGCCATGCTTCGCCATCGAAGCGTGACGCCGCCGCGTGCGCTCATCGGCGGCGGGGCCGGGGGCGGAGCGGAAGTCGGGCGGCGCAAGCGGCCGGCCGCTGGCCCGGTCCACGAGGAGCGGATCGGCCACGGCGCCGGTCTCGCTATCCACCAGGACGACGCTCGGACCCTCCGGGGCGAAATGCTTGTTGCCCCAGGCGAGCAGCGCCCAGAGCACCGGGCGGAAGTCCCGGCCGCGCTCGGTCAGAAGATATTCGTCGCGCGGCGGATGCTCGCTGTAGCGCCGGCGCTCCAGGAGCCCGGCCTCCACCAGCGCGTTGAGGCGCCGGGTCAGCATGTTGGGCGCGATATCGAGGCTCTTCTGGAACTGGTCGAAGCGGGTGAGACCGTGAAAGGCGTCGCGCAGGATCAGGATCGACCACCATTCGCCGACGCGCTCGAGGGAGCGGGCAATGGGGCATTGCATATTGCCGAAGCTCTTGCGGTGCATAGCCAGGAGAATAGCATGATAGTAGTCACAACACCAGAGGCCGGCTTCCACGGCCCCGGCGGTGGCGGATCAGAACAGCTGATAGGTCATCGGCTGGTTCTGGGGGACCGTCGAAACATAGTAGAGGACCAGCATGGCGAGGACATAGAGAGCCAGGAGCCACAGCAGCCACCGGCGGTTGCGCGCCCACCAGGATCTGTTCGCTGCCCTCTCCTTATCGGCCACCACTCTCTCCTGCCGTCGAGTCGCCTCGGATGACGCCGCGGGAGCATGCCACGCCATCGCGGCGAATGTCGATCAGGAGAGCCGTCAGCTCGCCTGGCCCATCATCTTATGGGCGAGGAGGAAGTCGAGCACCACCCGGGCAAAGATCGCCTGCGCACGGGCATTCGGATGAGGGTCGATCTTCAGGATGGTCAGATCCGAGAAATTCTCGTTCCGGAATGCGGGAGAGGTGTCGATCACGCATGCGTCCTTCTGCTCGACCTCCATGCGCAGCCGCGCGGTCTCCGCGGCGCGTCGGTTGTCGTGCTGCAGGATGACGAAGCAGAGCGGCCTGTGATGATCGGCGGCGAAGCCGCGGAACTCGGCGAGGGTCTGCTTGAACACGGCAGAAGCTTCCACCGGGGCAAGGAAGTCCCCCGGTCCCTGATCCTGGAGATAGCCGAAGAGGCTTTCGAGGGCGAAGCTGTGCCAGAAGGGGTGGCTCCGGCCCTGGGTCACGAAGCTGCGATGATAGGCCTCGTCGATGCGGAAGATCCGCGCGCTGTTCAATGTCACGTCGACGAGGATGAGGTCCGGGTCATAAGCCATCGCCCGGAGCTTGAGGACCGCCAGGAGCTGCCGGGGATCGTAGCCGCCGACGGAGAAGTTGATGACCTCGTAGTGGCGGCCATCCTTCAAATCGTTGAGCCGGTCCTCCAGCACCTGCTGCCATGACTGCTCGAGCGGGACGCCCGTCGGCATCGAATAGGACGAGCCGAGGAGGACGATGCGGAAGGTATCGGGCGGCTTGGCCTTCGCGTAGTCGTAGTCGGGAAGACCTGCCGAATTGGTCCTGAGCCGCGCCAGCTTGAACCAGCTGTCCTGATTGGGAATCAGCTCGTAGACGATATCGGGATCGGCGGAGGCCTGCAGTATGCCGGCCCGTCCGATCTCCGTGACGCTGTCGACCCGCTCCATGCTGAAAGCGGCGAAGCCGAAGAGATAGAAGCGATAGCTGACCTCGATCAGGAGCGCGGTGAGGCAAAGCAGACCCGCGGCGAGGAGGATGCGGCGCGCCAGGGTCTTCATGTCAGGCATGGCGCCAGCATAGCGTGGAACGGCCGCCGGCCGAAACCGGGCTGGCCGCGGTCGCGCCGGCTGGATTAACCTCTGCTCCGGCTCGGGCATCGACTCGGCGCAAGGGGGCAGGCCAGTTTGTATTTCTTCTTCACTCCGGCTTTGGAAACGCTTTTCGTTCACGCTGTGGTCGTCATCATCATAGCCGTGCGCGTGATCATGATGCGGCCGGCGACAGGGGTGGCGCTGGCCTGGCTCCTTCTCGCCGCCATGGTGCCGCTGCTGGGTGCTCTCGCATATCTCCTCATCGGCGAGCGCCGGATCGGCGCCCAGCGCGAGCAGGGGATCAAGGCCTTGCGCATGGACTACCGAGCGATCGCCGAGGCGGAGACCCGGCAGAAGCTGACGGGTGTGGATTGGTCGCGCCACGGTCCGGCGGCAGAGGGCCTCGACCGGCTCGGCCGCCGGATCGCCGGCAGCCCGACGGTCCGCGGCAGCCGCCTCGAGATCCGCAGCAACGCCGTGGAGATGCTCGAGGCCATCGCCCGGGAAATCGACCAGGCGAAGACGAGCGTGCTGATGGAATTCTACATCTGGAGCGAAGGCGGGGCGGCCGATGAGGTGCTGGAGGCCATCATCCGGGCGGCGCGGCGGGGTGTGGCCTGCCGCCTGCTGCTGGATGCGGTGGGCAGCCGGCCCTGGTGGAATGGCGAGCAGCCGGCGCGCCTGCGCGAAGCCGGAGTCCTGCTGCAGCCCGCACTTCCCGTCGGTTTCCTGCGCAGCGTGATCGAGCGCTCCGATCTCAGGATGCATCGCAAGATCGTCGTGATCGACAGCGAAGTGGCCTGGACGGGGAGCATGAACCTCGTCGACCCGCGCTTCTTCAAGCAGGATGCGGGCGTCGGCGAATGGGTCGATGCCATGGTCCGGATCAGGGGTGCTGCGGTCGCCATGCTCTCCGGCACCATGCTCGGCGACTGGGTGCTGGAGACCAGCGAGCCCGCGGCCGATCTGCTGCGTGCGCTCTGCCAGGATCCGGCGCGATCCGATGGACCGGCGGATGTCCAGGTCATCCCCTCAGGCCCGGCGGAGACCGGCGACGGGCTGCTGCAGATGCTGCTGACCCTGATTTCCGCCGCAGAGCGCGAGCTCGTCCTGACCACGCCCTATCTGGTGCCGGACGATTCGATGCTGCGGGCGCTGCGCAGCGCCGCGGGGCGCGGCGTCAAGGTCTCGATGATCGTGCCGGAGAAGGTGGATTCCTTCCTCATCCGCTACGCCAGCCGGTCCTATTACGACAGCCTGCTGGAAATGGGCGTAGAGATTCATCTCTACCGCGGCGGGCTCCTGCATACGAAGTCGATCGTGGTCGACGGCACCCTCTCGATGTTCGGCACCGTCAACCTCGACATGCGCAGCCTTTGGCTCAATTACGAGGTCGCGCTCTTCGTCTATGACGAGGCTTTCGCGGCGGAGCTGAAGGGGCTGCAGCAGCGCTATATGGAGGAGTCCGATCGCGTCGATCCGGCAGCCTGGCGCGCCCGCGCCTTCGGGCCGCGCTTCCTTGAAAACGCACTCCGTCTGGCGAGCCCGCTGCTCTAGCTGTTGCCGCTGCTCGGGAATTGCCCTCGCCGCGAGAGGTCGGTCAGCTCCGCCGGAGCGCGACGATCCTGCTCTCCTGTTCCTCCACAGCCGGATAGAGGCTGCGGAGCGGGGCGGGGAGGCTTGCTTCCCACTGCCTGAAATCGGCGAGCATGCGGCCTTCCTCCAGCAGCGGCAGTCCGGCCATGGGCGGCAGGACGCGCCGCCAGGCGGGCTCGCCCGTGGCATCGGCGATGAGCGCTTTGACCGAGGCGATGAAGGGAAAGCGCGAGAGGATGTTGTCACCGGCAAGGAGCAAGGGCACGAGACGCCGGCGCTCGAAGGCGGTGCGCGCATCGAAGAGGCCGCGCATCAGCCGCGGCATCACATTGCCGAGGCCGCAGATCGTCCCGCGCCCGCCGCCGGCCATGACCTGCGGCAGATGGATTTCGCTTCCCGTATAGATCGAGAGATGGGAGAAGCGTCGCAGCAGGCCCTCGGTGAAATCGAGATCGCCGCCGCTGTCCTTCACCCCGGCGATGGCCCTGGGATAGCGCTCCTCGAGCCGGCGGATCACCACGGGCGTCACCGGCACGCCGGAGATGTCCGGGAAGTGATAGAGGTGGAGGCGCATCTCCGGTCGCTCCGCCTGGTCGATCACCGCCGCAAAGAAGCGGAAGGTGCCGTCCTCGGTGATGCCGCCGCGATAAACGCAGGGCGGCATCAGGAGCAGGCCCGCGACATTCCGGTCCAGCGCATGGCGCGCGAGACGCACGATATCGGGGATCGAGAGTGCGCCGATCGAGACGATGATGCGCGCGGGATCGAGCCCGGCGGCAATGACCTGCTCGAGGGCGGCCTGGCGATCCTCGACGGCGAACTCCGCCCCTTCGCCTGTCGTGCCGAACAGGGTGACCGCGTCCGCGCCCTCCGCCATCAAGGTCTTGCAGCGGGCCGCCAGCAGCTGCGGATCGGGGCGGTAGGCCGCGGTCACCGGCGTCGTGACGGCCACGAGAAGGCAATCGGTTGTCGGAAGGCCGCTCACGATCTCTTCCCCTTTGGCCCATGAAGCCTCGCCTTTTCGGAATTAGTGGACGACGATTGTTGATTGTCAACAATTCCCTTGACGTGACCGGTGCTGGGTGAGAGCATTTCGCTGGGACTTGGGGAATGCACCAGGAAGGTGCGCGGCCGGGGAACTTGGCCGATGGAGTAGGGGGCTGGCACGACGAGGGATGTTCGGAAGGCGGCCGCGGCACTGCACAGCCGCGGCCGCGGGGACAAACCGGCAGAGTCGAGGCAAGAGACGGCTGCAAACCGAAAAGCCAAGGGAGGATCACATGGGACAGAGGATGACGACGAATCTCGGCCGGCCATTCGGCCGCCGCGCGCTGTTGGCGGGCGGGGCCGCCGCGCTTGCGCTGCCCTTCTTCGCCCGGGCGGGCCGGGCCGATGCGAAGCCCTTCCGGATCTCCACCCCGGGCTCGCCGGAGGAATGGCAGTCGAAGGCGCTGGAGGTCTTCAAGAAGGAGATCGACGCCGCGGCGCCGGGCCAGTTCGATGTCCAGATCCACTACAACGGCACGCTCTTCGCCCAGGGTACCGAGATCGAGGCGATGCAGCGCGGCAATCTGGAGGTGGGCATGGTCTCGCCCCAGGACATCGCCACGCTGATCCCCGAATACTCGATCTTCACCACCGGCTATCTCATGCGCGATCCGGCGCATCTCGACGCGGTCTATGACGGCCCCATCGGCAAGGACTACGACGCGCGGGTCGAGAAGGACATCGGCATCCATCTCGTGCGCAGCCAGTATCTCGGCACGCGCCATGTGATCCTGCGCCGGGAGCATGACGTGAAGACGCCGGCGGATATGGCGGGCATCAAGCTGCGCATGCCCGGCTCGGAGACCTGGCAGTTCCTGGGCAAGGCGCTGGGCGCCAATCCCACGCCCATGGCCTTCGAGGAGGTCTATCTCGCCATGCAGACCGGCACCGTGGACGGGCTGGAAAATCCGCTGCCCGATGCGGAGGCCGCCAAGTTCTACGAGGTCTCGAAGCAGGTGGTCCTGACCGGCCATATGGTCTCCAACACCTTCTTCGCCGTGGCGAAGACCTATTGGGACGGCCTCTCGGCGGATCAGAGGGCGGCCATCGAGGCGGCGGAAGCCAAGGCCAAGGCCTTCAATGACGAAGGTGTGGTCAAGACCGAGGCGGATGCGAAGAGCTTCTTCGAGGGCAAGGGCGTGAAGGTGACGACACCCGATGTCGAGGCCTTCCGCAGCCATGTGCTGAAGGAATTCTCCGATTCGAAGTTCGCCGCCAACTGGCCGAAGGGCCTGCTGGAGCAGATCAATCAGGCCGGGCGGTAGGCCGCCAGAGAAGTTCTTCCATGGCCCGCGCGCAGGCATTCCCGCCCCCCCTGGGGGGGCGGGTCCAGGTTGGGGGCCGGATCCGCGGATGCGGATCAATCGGACGGAACCTCGCAAGCGTGGCCGGCGCCGAGCAGGCGGCCACCCCCCGCCCCGACCCTCCCCCGCTAGGGAGGTGGGGCAAGAAGGCGGGGCGGCCGTGAGGGTGCTCCCGCGTTTGCATCGGGGGGCTGAGCTGTTCTCGGCTACGCTGTTCGCGGCGATGTTCATCGCCTTCGTGCTCCAGGTTGTCTCGCGCTACGTCTTCAACGATCCCATCTCCTGGACCCTCGAGGTCTGCTCGATCACCTATGTCTGGATCGTCTTCTTCGCGACGGGGACGATCGTGACGATGCGCCAGCACATCACCTTCGACATGCTCTACGCCTCGCTCGGCCCCGCATGGAAGCGGGGCTTTGCGATCTTCACCACCGCGAGCCTGCTGGTCATCTTCGCCATCTGCCTGCCGACCGTGCTGGATTACATCCGCTTCGTATCCCACAAGCACACGCCCATCCTGATCATCCGGCTCGACATCATCTATTCCTGCTTCGCCGTCTTCATGATCGGCGCCGTCATCGGCGCGGCCATCCGGCTCTATCGCCTCCTCGGCAGGGACTGGCGGAACAACCTGTGATGCTGCGGGCATGAGCTTCTCCGCCGCCCTGATGCTGGCGAGCTTCTTTCTCTGGGCGGCCATGGGCATGCCCATCGGCTTCGCCATGCTGGCCTCGGCCTTTCTCTATCTGCTCGCCAGCGGGCAGGATATCGGGCTCGTCGCCTCGCAATCCCTGAACGGGCTCTTCCGCAGCTTCGTGCTGCTGGCCGTGCCGCTCTTCATCGTCGCCGCCGAGATCATGAACGCGGGCACGATCAGCGAGCGGCTGCTGAAATTCGCGACCCTCATCGTCGGGCGCATCCGCGGCGGGCTCGCCCATGTGACCGTCGTCGCCAGCATGATCTTCTCGGGCATGAGCGGCAGCGCGATCGCGGATGCCGCCGGCCCCGGCAAGCTGATGATCGAGATGATGCTGAAGGAGGGCCGCTACAAGCCGGGCTTCGCCGGCGCGCTCGCCGCCGCCGCCGCCACCATCGGTCCCATCATCCCGCCTTCGATCCCCATGGTGCTCTACGCCATGGTGGCCAATACCTCGGTCGGTTATCTCTTCCTCGGCGGCTTCCTGCCCGGGATCCTGATGGGGATCTCGCTCATGCTCGTCATCGCGATCGTGGCGCGGCGCGACGACCTGCCGGTCGAGCCGCCGGTCCGGATCCGCGAGGTGCCGGGCATCCTCAAGGATTCGGTGCCGGCCCTGCTGCTGCCGGTCATCCTGCTGGGCGGCATCTATTCCGGCGTCGCGACGCCCACGGAGGCCGCGGCGGTCGCCGCCGCCTATGCCCTGCTGCTCGCCTGCGTCGTCTACCGCGCCATCGGCTTTCGCCAGGTGACCCAGCTCTTCGTCGGCGCCTCGCGCTCCACGGCGATCGTGGCGCTGGTCGTCGCCGGCGCGCTGCTGATCAACTATGTCGTCGCCGCCGAGCAGATCCCCAACGAGATCGGGGCCTGGATCCAGACCCTGCATGTCTCTCGCCTCGGCTTCCTGCTGATCATCAATCTGATGTTCCTGGTGCTGGGCTGCTTTCTCGATACGCTCCTGATGCTGCTGGTGATCGTGCCCATCGTCATGCCTTCCATCACCGGGCTCGGCATCGACAAGGTGCATTTCGGCGTCACGACCATCGTCAATCTGATGATCGGCATGATCACGCCCCCCTATAGTGAGCTGCTCTTCGTCGTCACCGGGATCACCGGAATCTCGCTGACTTCGATGTACCGCTACATCTGGCCCTTCATCATCGCCCTCGTGGCGGCCCTCCTGATCATGCTCGCCATCCCCGATGTCGTCCTGTGGCTGCCGATCCAGTTCGGCTACACGCCAGGCGACTGATCCCGACAAGGAGCATCCAATGCCGGCCATGAAGGAAAAATTCGCGGGCGTCGACCGCTACCGGCATTTCATCAACGGGCAATGGGTGGATTCGACCGCCAAGGAATGGATCGAGGTGGAGAATCCCGCGACCGGCGCCGTCATTGCCACTGTGCCCCGGGGTACGGCGGACGATGCCGACCGCGCCCTGGTTGCGGCCCAGGCGGCGCAGCCGGGCTGGGAGGCGCTGCCGCCGGTGGAGCGGGGCAAGCTGCTGACGGCGCTGGCGCGGCTGGTCCTCGAGAACCGCGACCGCCTCGCCCGGCTCGTCGTCGCGGAGCAGGGCAAGCCCCTGCAGGAGGCTCGCGGCGAGATCGAGGGGACCGCGCTCTACCTCACCTATGCCGCCGAGGAGGCGCGGCGCATCACCGGCGACATCATCCCCTCCGACAATCCCGACGAGCAGGTCTGGATCGAGCGCGTTGCGCATGGGGTGGTGGTGGGACTGACCGCCTGGAACTATCCGGCGGCGCTGACGACCCGCAAGATGGGGCCGGCGCTCATCGCCGGGAATACCATCGTCCTCAAATCCCATGAGGGCACACCGCTCTCGGCCTTCGAGATCGCCCAGCTCTCGACCCAGGCGGGCTTTCCGGCCGGGGCCGTCAACGTCGTGAGCGGCACGGGGGAGGGGATCGGTGCTGCTCTGGTGAAGCATCCGATCCCGCGGCTGATCACGCTGACCGGCAGTGTGCGCGCCGGCAAGGAGATCTTCCGCAGCGCCGCCGAGGATCTGAAGATCCTGCGCCTCGAGCTCGGCGGCAAGGCGCCCTTCATCGTCGCCGAGGACGCCGATATCGGTGCTGCGGTCAAGGCGGCCGTCGCCTCGCGCTTCGAGAACTGCGGCCAGATCTGCATCTGCAATGAGCGCATGTATGTCCATGAGCGCATCGCCGAGGAGTTCACCGAGAAATTCCTCCGCGCCGTGAGGGCCCTCAAGGTGGGCGATCCCACGACGATGGTCGATATCGGCCCGAAGTTCAGCGCCGCCGAGCTCGACAAGGTCGAGCGCATGGTGAAGGCGGCGACATCCGCGGGCGCCAAGCTCCTCGCCGGCGGCAAGCGCCTGACCGAGGGCGAGTTCGCCCGCGGCCACTGGTTCGAGCCGACGGTCCTGACCGCGATCGACAACCGGATGCCCATCATGCAGGACGAGGTCTTCGGGCCCGTCATCCCCATGATGACCGTGACCGATTTCGACGAGGGCCTGCGGCTCGCCAATGAATCGCGCTACGGCCTCTCGGCCTATGTCTTCACCAAGGATTTGCGCCGGCTCATGCGGCTGATCCGGGAGCTGAGGTTCGGGGAGATCTATGTCAACCGCCCCGGGGGCGATGCGGTCCATGCCCATCACGCGGGCCTGCGCCATAGCGGGATCGGCGGGGAGGATGGCAAGTACGGGCTGGATGCCTATTTCCAGAAGAAGACCATTTACGTCAATTACGCATGACGTATGTTAGCGGCTTCAGGAAAGAGGCAAAGCAAGCCATGAGCGACAGGCGCAATCAGCCCCCGGTGCTGCTGCTGAACCCGACGGACCCGCTGGTGGTCGCGACCCGCGATCTCGCGGTGGGCGAGGCGGTGGGCCTGGGCGACATCACCCCCATCGAGCCCATCGGTCGCGGGCACAAGCTCGCCATCAAGCCGATCGAGAGCGGCGCGCCCGTCCGCAAGCTCGGCCAGGTCATCGGCGTTGCGACCCGGCCGATCACGCCGGGACAGCATATCCACGTCCACAATGTGGAGTTCCGCCCCAGTACCGCCGACCACGCCATCGGCATCCATCGCAGCAACATGATGGTGCTGCCGGAGGACCAGGTGGCGACCTTCCAGGGCATCCTGCGGCCCGACGGGTCGGTGGCGACCCGCAACTATATCGGCGTGCTGACGACGGTGAACTGCTCGGCCACGGCGGCGCGGATGATCTCCGATCATTTCCGCCTCTCCGGCGACCTGGCGAACTATCCCAATGTCGACGGCGTCGTGGCGCTGACCCATAAGAGCGGCTGCGCCGGCGGGATCGATACCGAGGGCAATCATCTCCTCCAGCGCACCATCGGGGGCTATGCGAAGCATGCGAACTTCGCCGGGGTTCTGATCATCGGGCTCGGCTGCGAATCCAATCAGCTCGGCGCCATGGTGGCCGCCGAGGGGCTCGAGACCGGCACGCGCATCCAGACCATGGTGATCCAGGAGACCGGCGGCACCCGCAAGACGGTGGAGGCGGGGATCGCCAGGATCCGCGAGATGCTGCCGGCCGCCAACGCGGTCGCGCGCCAGAGGCTGCCGGCGCGCCACCTGATCCTGGGCCTTCAATGCGGCGGCTCCGACGGCTTCTCCGCCATCACCGCCAATCCGGCGCTGGGCGTGGCGGCCGATCTCCTGGTGCGCAATGGCGGCACCTCGATCCTGAGCGAGACGCCGGAGATCTACGGCGCCGAGCATATGCTGCTCGGCCGCGCCGTCAGCGACGAGGTCGGGCACAAGCTCCTCGACCTGCTGCGCTGGTGGGAGGACTACGCCGCCAAGGATGGCGAGAGCCTCGACAACAACCCCTCCCCGGGCAACAAGGCGGGCGGGCTCACCACCATTCTGGAGAAGTCCCTGGGGGCCGCCGCCAAGGGTGGCAACAGCAA
>DATBBO010000450.1:0-1551 GCA_036270995.1 Dongiaceae bacterium
TGGAGATCGCCAATCTCCATGTGCGCTATCCCCTGGTCGGGCCGATCCGGGCCAAGATCCTGCAGCTGCCGAACCGCTTCCTCGATGCGGTCCTCGACCTCTCCTTCAATCTGCGCCGCGGCACGACTCTGGCCCTGGTCGGGGAGAGCGGCTCGGGCAAGAGCACCTTGGGACGGGCCATCACCGGGCTGGTGCCTATCGCCGGCGGGAACCTGCGCTTCGAGGGCGAGGAACCGCTGGCCCGCAATCCCCGCGGCGAGAAATCCTATCACCGTGATGTCGCGATGATGTTCCAGGATCCGGTCTCGAGCCTCAGCCCCCGGCGCACCGTCCGCGCTTTGATCACCGAGCCCTTCGTCGTCCATGGCCTGAGCGGGCGAGATCTGGACGCCGAAGCGCGGCGGCTCCTGGCCCTTGTGGGGCTGCCGAAGGATTTCGCCGGGCGCTATCCTCACCAGCTCTCCGGCGGGCAGGCGCGCCGCGTCGGCGTCGCCCGGGCCGTGGCCCTCTCGCCCAAGCTCATCATCGCCGACGAGCCCACGGCGGGGCTCGACGTCTCGGTCCAGGGTGAGATCCTGAATCTGATGACGCGGCTGCAGCGCGAGCTCGGCCTCACCTACCTCATCATCACGCATAATCTCGCCGTGGTCCGCCATGTCAGCGACGAGATGGCGATCATGTACATGGGCCGCTTCGTCGAGCATGGCACGACCCGCGAGGTCTTCGAGCGCGCCGCCCATCCCTATACCGCCGGGCTGCTGGCCGCCCAGCCGCATCCCGATCCCGACCGGCGCCGGGAGGAGGTGCCGCTGCTGGGCGAGGTGCCGAGCCTGGCCCGCCGGCCCCCCGGCTGCGAGTTCCATACCCGCTGCCCCCGCGCCCAGCCGCTTTGCCGGCAGGAACGCCCGGCGGTGCATCGGATCTCGCCCACCCACATCCACCGCTGCCACTTTCCTTTGCTCGACGACCCGGAGCTGAGGCAGGATCGCTAGCCAGATCGGCTCACGGGCAGCGAAGCCCTGGCGAAGGGGGTTGCAGCAGGATGACGGGTCGCGCCACCCAGCCGAAGCGCGCTCGCCGGCGGATCAACGCCTGGGGCTGGTCGCTGCGCGCCGCCGGCTCCACCATCTGGGAAGCGATCGTCAATCTGGTCAATCATGAGGGAATGGAGCTTTCGGGCTATGTCTCCTTCATGGCGATCCTGGCCCTGTTCCCCTTCCTGATCTTCGTCGTCGCGATCGCCGGCTTCATCGGCCAGGCGGAGGGGGCGGGGAAGTTCATCGGCCTCGCCATCGAGTTCATCCCGCCGGAAGTGGCCAAGGTGCTGGGCCCGACCATCACCAATATCATCACCCATCCCCGCGGCGACCTGCTGACCTTCGGCATCCTCTTCGCGATCTGGTCGGCCTCCAGCGGCGTCGAGGCCCTCCGCCTCCTCCTCAACCGCTGCTACGCCGTGCCGGAGACGCGCTCGGTCTATCTGTTGCGGCTGCAGAGCCTCCTGCTGGTGGTGCTGACCGCGATCGCCGTGGCGATCCTGTCCTTCGCCAT
>DATBBO010000451.1:0-24350 GCA_036270995.1 Dongiaceae bacterium
GGCGGGACGCAAGGTCGCATTGCCCTTCCGCCCCAGCGGCGTGCGCCGGCCCATCGATCTGTGGCGCCCGCCGGCCGAGCGCTGCTGAGCATCGCAACCGTGATGAAGACGGCGGAGATGGCGGTGGCCCTGCATCGGCTGACCGGCATACCCGCGAGTCGGGCGGGCCTCTATTGCAAGGCGCCTTCCGGCACTATCGCCGACTTCCCGGGAGCAGCAGCGGCTGCTTGACGTCCTTCCTTCGCCCCAGCGTCGCCAGGGCGATGGCCGCGCTGACGAAGGCCAGGAATGCCGCCAGCGCCATGACCCAGCGATAGCCTTCGACGAAGGCGTCGTCGATGGCGCGGGCGAGCACCGCCTGCTGATCCTCGGAAAGGCCGGGCGGCAGCTCGGCGGCGGCGAGCTTGGAGCGCTCGGGCTCCAGCGCCGTTACCGCCGCGGACGGCAGCGCCATACGGTCGAGTGAGTGGTCGAGGGAGACGTTGAAGCGCGCGGCCAGCGCCAGGCCGAAGGCGGCGATGGCCAGCAGGCCGCCGACCCGCGCCACCATGTTGTTGACCGCCGAGGCGACGCCGACATGCTCCGGCCCGGCGGAGTTCAGCGCCACCACCGTCACCGGTGCCGCGCAGAATCCCATGCCGGCGCCCATGACGAGCAGGCCCGGCAGGAATCCGGCGAGATAGCCGGTGGTGGCGTCGGGCAGCATGAGGAGAAGGAATCCCGCGCCCGTCAGCAGGGCGCCGGCGACGAGATAGAGCCGCGCGCCATGGCGATCCACCAGGATGCCGGTCCAGCGCGAGAGGAGCGAGACGACGATGACGAAGGGCAGGAGGGCGGTGCCCGCCTGGAGCGGGCCGAAGCCCTGTACCTGCATGAGGCGGAAGGGGACGAAGAACAGCGCACCCTGGATGGCCGCCCAGAGCAGGAAGGTATAGCTCTGCACGCCCGCGAAGACCGGCAGGCGGAAGAGGCTGAGCGGAATCATCGGCTCGTCGCTACGGGCCTCCACCAAGATGAACAAAGTGAGGAAGATCGCGCCGAGCAGGATCGGGATGCCGGCCGGGGGCGAGAGGAAGCTGTGACGGCCGGCCTCGATGAGGCCGTAAGTGAGGCCGCCCAGCCCCAAGGTCGCCAGCACCGCGCCGGGAAGGTCGATGCCGCGGCCGCCGCCGGCCCGGCTCTCCGGAACGCGCGCCGCCAGAATGGCGAGCGCCAGGACCGCGAGCGGCAGGTTGATGAGGAAGACCCAGCGCCAGGAGAGCTCGTGCACCAGCCAGCCGCCGAGCGCAGGTGCCGCTGCCACCATGACGCCGGTGCAGGCCGACCAGAGGCCGATCGCCTTGCCGCGCTTGTCCGCGGGGATGAGGGCCGCGATCAAAGCGAGGCTGCCCGGCACCATCAGCGCCCCGCCGATGCCCTGCGCCACGCGTGCAAGGATGAGCATCGCAGGCGTGGTGGCGAAGCCGCAGGCGGCCGAGGCAAGCGCGAAGATCATGATGCCGAGGCCAAAGATGCGCCGGCGCCCGTAGATGTCGCCCATGGTGCCGCCGAGAAGGGTGAGGGCCGAAAGCAGGAGCACATAGGCTTCGACCACCCACTGCGCCTCGGCAAAGCTGGCGCCGATGGAGCGCTGCAGCACGGGCAGCGCCACATTCACCACGGTCATGTCGATGAACGCCATGCTGGAGGCGATGATCGTCGCCGCCAGCACCCAGGCGCCGCGGCCCGGGCGGCTGGACGCAGCCGCCGCTCTCTTCCGTTCCACCGCCACGATCGCCTAACCCTTCTTTCGTAATTCCTGGCGCATCATGTCGATGAAGGCGCGCAAGCCGGCCGGGACCTGCCGGCGGCTGGGATAATACAGAAAATAGCCGGGAAAAGGCGGACACCAATCGGCGAGAACGCGGACGAGTTGTCGCGCCTTCAGAAGAGGCCGGGCATGAGACTCGAGCACGATGGCGAGGCCGGCCCCGTCGAGAGCGGCCTGCAGCATCACCTGCTGGTCGCTGAGGGTCAGCGGCCCGTCGACCTCGACCTCCAGCACCTCGCCCTTCTTCTCGAACTCCCAGCGGTAGATCGCGCCGCTGGGCAGGCGGAAGCGGATGCAGGCATGGCCGTGGAGATCGCGCGGCTTTGAGGGTTTGGGATGGCGCCGGAAATAGGCGGGAGCGCCCACCACTGCCATGTGCAGATCCGGGCCGATCCGGACCGCCACCATGTCGCGCTCGACGCTCTCGCCGAAGCGCACGCCCGCGTCATAGCCGCTGGCGACGATGTCGACGAGGCGATCCTCGGCGGTGATCTCGAGCCGCATCTGCGGATAGGCCTTGATGAAGCGGGTCATCACGGGCGCCAGCAGAAGGAGTGCCGCCGAACGCGGCACGTTGAGACGCAGCCGCCCCGCCGGCTTGTCGCGGAAGGCATTGGCATCCTCCAGCGCATCGTCGATATCGCGCAGCGCCGGGCGCAGCCGCTCCAGCAACCGTTCTCCCGCCTCCGTCGGCGCGACGCTGCGGGTGGTGCGGTTCAGCAGGCGCAGGTCCAGGCGCTCCTCCAGGCTTCGCACCGTATGGCTGAGGGCCGAGGGCGAAAGGCCGAGCTCGGCCGCCGCGCGGCTGAAGCTGCGATGGGTGGCGACGGCGACGAAGGCGGAGAGATCGGCGACGGCGGCACGTTGCATTGCTGAATATGCCTCACGAATGCGTTGCGGATTCTACGGCTTATCCTTTGCCGGGCAAGGCGTTAACTTCTTACGATTCGAAATCCATCCCCTCTTGATCCGGAGACCCGCCATGAAGCGACGCCCCCTCGGCCGCAGCGGCCGCGATGTTTCCGCCATCGGCCTCGGCTGCATGGGCATGTCCGAGTTCTATGGCCCGACCGACGATACCCAGTCTCTCGACACGCTGGCCGCCGCGCTCGATCTCGGAATCGATTTCCTCGATACGGCCGACATCTATGGCAGCGGCCGCAACGAAGAGCTGGTGGGCCGCTTCCTGAAAGGCAAGCGCGACCGCGTCGTCCTGGCGACGAAATTCGCCATCGTCCGCGATCCCAAGACCGACAGCCGGCGCATCGACAACTCGCCGGCCTATGTCCGTCAGGCCTGCGACGCCTCGCTGAAGCGTCTCGGCGTCGACACGATCGATCTCTACTACTGCCATCGCCGCAATCCCGATCAGCCAGTGGAGGACATGGTGGGCGCCATGGCGGAGCTGGTCACGGCCGGCAAGGTCCGCTGGCTCGGCCTCTCGGAAGTCTCCGCCGCGACCCTCCGCCGCGCCAATACGGTGCATCCCATCACGGCGCTGCAGAGCGAGTATTCACTCTGGACGCGCGAGCCGGAGAAGGAGGTGCTCGCCGCCTGCCGTGCGCTCGGCGTCACCTTCGTCGCCTATAGCCCGCTCGGCCGCGCCTTCCTCACGGGCAAGATCGAATCCCCTGACTCCCTGGCGGCGGGTGATTTCCGGCGCTCCAACCCCCGCTTCGTTGGATCTGCTTTCGCCCATAACAAGAAGCTCACCGACGGGCTCGCTGGCTTCGCCAAGAGCCGCGGCGCCACGCCGGCGCAGATCGCCCTCGCCTGGATCCTGAACAAGCAGCCCGAGGTCGTGCCGATCCCCGGCACGCGCCGGAAGACCTATCTGGCGGAGAATGCGGCGGCCGCGGATATCGAGGTGACAGCTGCGGATATCGCCGCGCTCGACGCGCTCTTTCCGCCGGCGGCCGCGCAGGGCGACCGCTATGCGAACATGGCAAATATCGAGGCCTGAGCGTTATCTCCACGAGCCGGAATGGCTCATCCGGTTTCTGCTCGCGAGCAGCAGGGTGAGAGCACGCTGCATCCGCCTCGCCAGGCGCGTCGCGGGCTCTTCCGGGGGCTAGCTCCAGCATTCGGTTCAGATGCATGGCTGACATCCGTGAGATGCATGGATGACGGTCATCATCCAAATTGCCAGGCGCTGCCTCCCGGCGTAGGGTCGGGCTCATGAGACATTCCCGGGAAGAGGCGGCGCGCACCCATGCGCGCATCGTCGAGCGGGCCGCGACGCTGTTCCGCGAGCGCGGGATCGACGGCATCGGTCTCGCCGATCTCATGCATGAGGCCGGCCTCACCCATGGCGGCTTCTACAAGCATTTCGATTCGAAGGACGGGCTCGCCGCCGAGGCCTGCGCCCATGGCCTCTCGGAAAGCGCGCGGCGCATGCGCCGGCGGGCGGAGAAGAACCCGGCCGATCCCCTGGCCTCGGTGATCGAGGGCTTCCTCTCGGCGGAGCATGTGGAGGATGCGGGCCGGGGCTGCACCGTCGCCGCCCTGGGCAGCGACATGTTCCGGTGCGCCGAGCCCACCCGGGCGGCCTTCACCCAGGGCGTGGCCAAGCTCATCGCCATCATGACGGAGCTGCAGCCCGAGGGGAGCCTCGCGGCCCGGCGCGAGGCGGCGATGACGACATTCGCCGCCATGCTGGGCGCCGTGGTGCTGGCCCGCGGCGTCAACGATCCGAAGCTTCGCCGTGCGCTCCTCGATTCCATGCGCCGTCACCTTCTTCCTGCCTCGCCGAAAGGAAAGCGCCACGATGGCTGAGACAACGGCTAAGGCGAGCGCCTGGAAGCCGCATTACGCCTGGATCGTGCTGGCGGTCACTTTCGCGACCCTGCTCGTCGCCGGCGCCACCCGGGCTACGCCCGGCGTGCTCATCGTACCGCTGGAGCAGCATTTCGGCTGGAGCCGCGCCACCATCTCGATCGCCGTCTCGCTGAATCTCGTGCTCTTCGGCCTTATGGGCCCCTTCTCGGCGGCGCTGGTGGAATATCTGGGCGCGCGGCGGACGATGATCGGCGCGATCCTGCTGGTCGCGACCGGCGTGGCGCTGACGGCGCTCATGCAGAGCGCCTGGCAGCTCATCCTGCTCTGGGGCCTCGTGGTTGGTGCTGGCACCGGCATGATGGCGCTTGCCCTCGGCGCCACGGTGGTGAACCGCTGGTTCACCCATCGGCGCGGGCTCGCCATGGGAATCCTGACCGCGAGCAACGCCACGGGGCAGCTCATCTTCCTGCCGCTGCTGGCCGCCCTCGTCGAGGCCCATGGCTGGCGGGTGGTGACACTGGTTGTCGCGGCCTTCGGCATCGCCATGATCCCGGTGATCGCGATCTTCATGCGCAACCATCCCTTCGATGTCGGCGCCAACCGCTATGGCGAGCCGGGCCGCGCCGCCGCACCTGTGCCGGTCACGCAGAACCCTGCGATGATGGCACTGCGCACGCTGGTCTCCGCCGGCCGGTCGCTCGATTTCTGGCTGCTGTTCCTCAGCTTCTATGTCTGCGGCCTCTCGACCAACGGGCTGATCGGGACCCATTTCATCCCGCTCTGCTTCGATCACGGCATTTCCGAGGTCCACAGCGCCAGCCTGCTGGCAGTGATCGGCGCCTTCGATTTCGTCGGCACGCTCGCCTCGGGCTGGCTCTCGGACCGGGTCAGCAGCCGTGTGCTGCTGTTCTGGTATTACGGGCTGCGTGGGCTCTCGCTGCTCTTCCTGCCCTATGCCTTCGATGTCTCCTTCTTCGGCCTCTCGATCTTCGCCGTCTTCTATGGCCTCGACTGGGTGGCGACAGTACCCCCGACGGTGCGGCTCACCGCCGATGTCTTCGGCCGCGAGAAATCGGGGCTCGTCTTCGGCTGGATCTTCACCGCCCATCAGCTGGGCGCGGCCACCGCCGCCTATGGCGCCGGCGCCATCCGCACCGATCTCGGCAACTACATGCTGGCCTTCATGATTTCCGGCGCCTTCTGCCTGCTGGCGGCGGTCATGGTGCTGGGCATCGGGCGCAAGCCCTTGCAGCCGGTCACCGCCGCGGCCGAGTAGGCGCCTTCAGCAGCGGCAGGGCCAGCAGCGTCAGGGCGAATAAGAGGGCGAGGAGCAGCCAGGCCTCGTTGAAGGAGAGCGCGAGGCCGGCGCGCTCCACCAGCGGGGCCACCTGCTCCCTGGTCGCCTCGTCGATGGGCCCCAGCGGCACGTTGTGGAAGCGGTCCAGCGGCAGGCCGACGATGCGCGCCGCATCGGGATCGCCGGCCTGGAGGCGCGCCACCAGCCGGGCGACATGCACCGCGGGCCGGCGCTCCAGCACGGTATCGACGAGGGCGATCGCGATTGCGCCGCCGAGATTGCGCATCAGGTTGAAGAGCGCGCTGGCATTGGCGAGGCCGTCACCCCGGCGGTTGCCGAGCGCGATGGTCATGCTGGGCAGCAGGCAGAGCATGACTCCGGCGCCGCGCAAGATCTGGGGCCAGAAGAGCCCGTTGAAATCCGTCTCGACGGTGGCGAAGCCATTGGCGGCCAGGCCGAGGCCGAAGAGCCCATAGCCGATGCCGGCGAGCAGCAGCGGATTCAGCCGCTTCTCCGCCGCGGCCGCCAGCGGGGCGGTCGCGAGCTGGGCCGCTCCGGCCACCACCATGATGAGGCCGATCTCGATCGGCGTGTGGTCGCGCACCAGGCCCAGGAACAGCGGCATCAGATAGACCGAGCCGTAGAGTCCGGCGCCGAGGGTGAAGCTGAAGAGGCAGCTTGCGGCGAAAGAGCGCTGGCGCAGCAGGCCGAGCTCGACGATGGGGCCGCGATGGGTGAGGCACCGACGGACCGCGCCGATGCCGCTGACGAGGCAGAGGGGCGCCAGCGCCCACACCAAACCGCCCGTCCATCCGCGCTTCGGCCCTTCAGTCAGCAGAAGCTCCAGCGAGCCCAGGAAGAGCGCGGCCAGCACCGCGCCCGCATAGTCGAGCTGGCGCAGCAGGCGCCAGTCGGGCTGTTCACCGCGCAGAAGCGCGCCGGTCAGGAGCGCCACCAGCAGGCCTGGCGGCAGGTTGATCAGGAACAGCCAGTGCCATGACCAGGTATCGGTGATATAGCCGCCGACCACGGGTCCGAGAGTCGGCGCCAGCATGGCGAAGATGCCCGCCACTGTGGTGGGCAACAGGCGGCGATCCTCGGGAAACAGCGCGAAGCCCGCGGTGAAGACCGCGGGGATCACGGCGCCGCCGCAGAAGCCCTGGATGACGCGGCAGATCAGCAGCTCGGCGAATTGGGTGCTGAGCGCCGCCCCCAGGCTCGCCAAAGTGAAGCCGCCGATGGCGAAGACGAAGAGTCCGCGCAGCGAGAGCAGGCGCGTGAGCCGCGCCGTCAGCGGGATCGCGATGATCTCGGCGATGAGATAGGCGGTCTGGACCCAGCTCAGCAGGTCGAGGGGGATGCCGAAGGCGGTCTGGATCTCCGGCAGGGAGCTGGCGACGATCTGGATGTCGAGGATCGCCATGAACATGCCGAGGCACATGGCGAGAAAGCCGATCCAGGCGAGGTGGCGCGCCGGATTCTCTGACGGAACTGCGACGATGAGGTCACCAAGGGGCTGCGAGTGGAAGGCTACCAGAAGCCTTCACCGCGGGAGCGGCAAGTCAAGTCAGCGTGATCCGCCGAGCTCCGTCAGCCGGTCGACGAGATGCCGGCGCACAGGCTCGAGATTGGCGAGGGCGAGTGCCTCACGATAGGCCGCGATGGCCTCCGTCTGGCGCCCGAGCCGGCGCAGCATCTCGGCGCGGGCGGCGGGCAGGGGATGATAACTCGCGAGCGTGCCGCGGGCCGCGATCGCATCCAGGAGCATGAGCCCGCGCTCCGGCCCGTCGACCATGGCGACGGCGACCGCGTGGTTGAGCTCGATCACCGGCGTGGGATAGAGCCGCAGCAGCACCTCGTAGAGGCCGGCGATCTGCGGCCAGTCGGTCTCGGCGAAGGTGGATGCGCGCATATGCAGCGCCGCGATCGCTGCCTGCACCGCATAGGCGCCGGGCCGGCAGGGATGGCGCAAGGCCGCCTCGACAAGCGCCAGGCCTTCGTCGATCTGGCGCCGGTTCCAGAGACTGCGGTCCTGCTGCTCCAGGAGGATGATGTCGCCCTCGGGCCCGGTGCGCGCATCGCGCCGGGCATCATGCAGCAGCATGAGGGCCAGCAGCGCATCGGGGCCCGGATGACCGGGCATGATGGCGTGCAGCAGGCGCCCCAGGCGGATCGCCTCGCGGCAGAGATCCTCGCGGGTCAGGCTCGCGCCGGAGGCCGGGGCATAGCCCTGGGTGAAGACGAGATAGATCACGGCCAGCACACCGTCGAGCCGCTCGGGCAGAAGCGCGTCGGCGGGCACCTCATAGGGAATCCCGGCTTCGCGGATCTTCGCCTTGGCCCGCACCAGGCGCTGAGCCATGGTCGAGACGGGGAGGAGAAAGACAGAGGCGATCTCCTCTGTCGTGAGCCCGCAGACCGTGCGCAGCGTGAGTGCCACGCGCGCCTCCTGGGCGAGGGCGGGATGGCAACAGGTGAAGATCAGGCGCAGGAGATCGTCCTGCAGCCGGCTTTCCTCCTCGCTGGCAATTCCGGATGCCAGCTGGGATTGCGCCTCGATGGCGGCGATATGCGCCAGTTCCTGGCGCTTGCTGAGGAAGCGCCGATGCCGGCGCAGCCGGTCGATCGCCCGGTTGCGCCCCGCCGCCACCAGCCAGGCCCGCGGATTGCCGGGAATGCCGGTCTCGGTCCATTGCTCCAGCGCCGCCGAGAAGGCGTCCTGCGCGGCATCCTCGGCGAGATCGAAATCGCCCAGCAGGCGGATGAGGGTTGCAAGGACGCGCGTCGCCTCGGCGCGGAAGACGCGCTCGACCTCCGGCACCGGGCAGCCGCCGTCCCGGCTTTCCTGGGAACGACGGCTGTCCGTGGCCGGCATCAGTCGAACTTGCGGATCGGCCGGACCTCGATTGAGCCGATCCTGGCCGAGGGGATGCGGGCCGCGAGCCCCGTGGCCTCATCGAGATTCTTCGCCTCGACGAGGTAATAGCCCGCGAGCTGCTCCCGTGTCTCGGCGAAGGGGCCATCGGTGGTCATGGTCTTGCCGTCGCGTACCCGCACCGTGGTCGCCGTCGCGGTCGGCTGCAGGGCATCGCCCGCCTTGAAATTCCCGCTCTTCACGATCGACTGGGTGAAGGCGCCATATTCTTGATGCATGGCGGCCATCTGGGCCGGGCTCGCCGCACCGGCCTGGGCTTCGTTCTGATAGATCAACAGCAGATATTGCATGATTCTCGCTCCTGATGTCCCGATGACCTTCCGTCATCGGCCTAGAGACGAACGCCGTCCGCCGGTTTCGACAGGCCCCATTATTTTTTTAAGGCGCCCGACAGTAGCATGGCTCGGGGCCATGGCGCCCGGGCCGCAATTTCCTGCGATCGCCCGTTAGTCTTCCGGTCGGGAAAGCGAGAGGACCGGGTCTTTTCCGGAGGCGGCCGCTGGCCCAATATCCGATTGGGCGAAGTTGAAATCACAGAGAGAAGGGTAACGCGCGTGGATCAGGCGGCGATCGAGAAGGCGGCGGATATCCTCTGGCAGGCGCGGCTCGGCGGGCGGCGGCTGGAAACTCTGCCGGCAGATTGCCGGCCGGGCTCCCTCGCCGAGGGCTATGCGATCCAGGACTCCATGGCGTTGTCGAGCGGGCAGGCGGTGGTGGGCTGGAAGATCGCCGCCACCAGCGAAGCGGGCCAGCGCCATATCGGCGTGAGCGAACCCCTGGCAGGGCGTCTCTTCGGTGATTTTCTCCTGCCGGATGGCGCCCGGCGCCCGGCCGGCCCGATGCATATGCGGGTCGTGGAGGCGGAGTTCGCCTTCCGCTTCGGCCGCGATCTTCCGGCGCGCGCGGAGGCCTATGGAATGGCGGAGGTGATGGCGGCCGCCGCCGATCTCCATCTCGCCATCGAGCTGCCCGACGCGCGCTTCGACCGCTTCGCCGAGATCGGCGCGCCCAGCATCGCCGCCGATGACGCCTTCGCCGCCTGGTTCATCCTGGGGCCGCAAGTATCGCAATGGCGAAGCCTCGACCTGCCGGCCCAGCCGGTCCGGGCGATTCGCAACGGCAAACCGGCCGGCGAGGGCAGCGGCGCCAACGCCCTCGGCGATCCGTGCCTCGCGCTGACCTGGCTCGTCAACGAGCGCGCCAGGCGCGGCAGCGGCGTCAAGGCTGGCGAGGTGGTCATCACCGGCACCTGCGTGAAGCCGGTCGAGATCGAGCCCGGCGATCGCGTCAGCGTCGCGTTTCCCGGCCTGGGCGAGGTCAAGGTCGCGTTCGACTGAACCTTATGCCGAAGGCCCTGGGCGACTGGCTGGAGCGGCATGGGAGCGAGACGCGGCTTGCGCTGCGCACCACGCTCGCGGCGCTTATCACCTTCGCTCTCGCCCATCTCTTCCAGCTGCCCCAGGGCTATTGGGCCGTGCTGACCTCCGTCATCGTCATGCAGGGAAGCGTCGGCGGCTCGCTCAAAGCCAGCATCGACCGCATGATCGGCACCTTTGCCGGCGCGATCTGGGGCGTGGTGGTGACTCTTGCGATCCCCCATCACGGTATTCCAGCTTTGGCGCTCACCCTCGCTTTGGCGCTCGCGCCGCTCGCGCTGGTGGCGGCGCTGAGGCCCAGCTTCCGCGTGGCGCCGGTTACCGCCATCATCGTGCTGCTCAGCACCTCGAGCATCCAGGAAGGGCCTGTGCCCTATGCCGTCGACAGGGTGCTCGAGATCGGGCTCGGCTGCGTCATCGGCCTCGCCGTCTCGCTCTTCGTGCTCCCGGGCCGCGCCCATGGAATGCTGGCCGAGTCGGCGGCGGATGCGCTGCGCACCCTCAGGGAGCTGATGGAGATCCAGCTGCGCAATCTGGCGGAATCCCCGGACCGCGCGGTGATGCTGGAGATCCATCGCCGGCTGCGCCGCGCCATCGCCCGGGCGGAGAGCTTTGCCGAGGAGGCCAAGCGCGAGCGCGCCAATCGCCTGACCGATGCGCCCGATCCCGATCCCGTGATCCGGAACCTGCGCCGACTGAACCACGACCTCACCGCTGTCGGACGCGCCGTGGCCACGCCGATGCCGCTGCAAGGGCGCCAGCACCTGGCCGAGCCGGTGGCAGCACTCCGGCGCGCGATCGCGGATTTCCTGACCGATGCCGCGAGCGCGTTCGCTACCCGCGGTTCGCCGCCACCCCTCGGCGCGGTGGATACGGCGCTGGTCGCCTTCGACGAAGCGATCGCCGCCATGCGCCGGTCCGGCGCGCTGAGGGAGCATAGCGGCGAGACCGTCGCCCAGGTCTACGGCCTCGTCTTCGCCTTGCAGCAGCTTCGCGAAAACCTGCGCGATCTCGCCGACCGCATCGCCGAGCGCGCGGCGCCGGCGCGACAGGCGAAGGCGAAACCGGCAGACGCGGATGCTTGAGCGCGATGACCGGAGGCGACGGCTCAGTTATTGGCGAGCGTCACGAGATGCTGCGCCTCCAGCACGGCCGACAGCTTCCGGAAGTAGTTGAACTGGGCGATCGGGCCGGGATGGCCATCGAAGGCGCCGAAATCGTCCCATTCGGGAGAGGCGCGGTTCAGGCGGATATCGGCGATCGGCAGGCCGAGCGCGCGGGCATAGGCGATGACGGGATCATCGTCGCGGCCCTCGAGGAAGGCCAGGACGAGCGGCCTCTTCTCGGCGGCGAAGTAGCGGATGATGGATTTGGTCGCCTCGACCATCACGTCGCGATCGGGATCGGGCTTGCTGCAGTAGTCGCCATTCCGGGCGCAGGAGATGGTGAGATAATCGATGCGGAGCTCGCCACCGGCACCGGGACGTATCACCGGATAACGCGCCGTCGCCATGCCGTCGCCGGCGCCCAGCCGCTGCTCGAGACCCTGGGAGAGATTTCGCATCCAGCTCGGCGCCCCGTAGTCGCGCTGCAGATAGAACTCGCCATAAGGCAGGATGAGGAGGTCGCCCGCATTCAGCGATGGACGAAGCTGCTGATATTGCAAGACCGCCTGGGTGATGCCGTAGCCATCCTGCGCCAGATTGACCACGCGATAGTCGGGGAAGCGCTGCTGCATCAGCCATGGCATGGTCTGCTCGTCATTGTTGCCCCAGCCGAGCATGAAGGAATCGCCGAAGACATAGATGCTGTGGGCTCGCTCCAGCTCCTCGTAGCTCGTGGCCCTCTCGCCGCGTTGCGGCACCGTCATGACGAAGCTCATTGACTTGCCGCCGAGAGAGATCGAGACGCGATAGCGGCCTGGGCTGGAAGTGTAGCCGAGGCGATCATCCGGCACATAGAGCGGCGCCGGGTCGACACTCGCGACCGGATGGAAGGCCGATATTCGGAGCGCCTTCTTGACAAGATAGACGCTGGCGAGGCCGGTGGGCTGAAATGCGCTCTGCTTCAGGGCGCCGTAGCGGTAGAGCATATAGGCGGCGATCAGCTCCGCGGCCCCGAAGATGATGACGAGCAGTACCAGGATCTGCGCCGCACGCTTGATCGCCAGCCTGACGCGCATCTCCGCCCCGCAGCCTCGTCAGAAAAGCGTATAGATGAAGGGTGCCAGAACGGAGCTCTGGCCGAAGACGAGAAGACCGCCGAAAACCAACGCGATCGCCAGGATAGGCAAGATCCACAGCTTCTTGCGCACCCGGACGAAGGTCCACAGTTCCCCGATGAAACCCATCTCTCTTTCCGCAGCTATTGCTTGTTGCGTCGATCGATTGCGCCATTGTGGCTGGTCGCGGCGTCAATTGCAGCCACACCGCGTTAACAAAGAGTTGGGCCGCAAATTTGCCCGAACATGTCGCAGATAAATGTCACCGCCCCGCGGCGATGACCATGCGGCGGAAGCGGATGGCGGCAGCAAGCACCAGGAGAGAGACGGTGGCGCTGGCGCCATAGACGGTGACCGGCACGGCCGCCGGGATATCGGCCGCACCTTCCGCGCCGAAGCCTGCGGCATTGCCCAGGAGCCCCGAGATCGCCGCCCCCACGGCGCCGCAGATGCTCTCGAAGGTCGGAATCGCACCCGCGGTGACGTCGCGCTCGCTCTCGGCGGCGAGCCCGATGACATGCTCGGTGAAGAAGCCGTAGCTCACGCCGAAGCCCGTGCCCAGGGAGATGAGGGCGAGCGCGCTCACAGCCAGCGGCAGCTCGTGCCAGAAGACGAGCATAACGAGACCCAGCGTCAGCAGCGCCGGCCCGAGCAGAAGCATGGTCCGGCTCGTCCGCCGCCCGACGCGGCCGATGAAGATTGCCGCCGCCGACCAGGAGAAGGCGGTGATGGCGGCATATTGCCCAGCGAAGAAGACCGAGGTGCCGTGGCCGATCTGGACAAAATAGGCGATGTAGAGCGGCGCGCAGGCTTCGGTGCCGAACATCAACCCCAGGATCCAGATGCCCAGCGGGGCGGCACGGCTGAGCGACAGGAGGTCGGCGGGAAAGAGGCGCGCGGCGCTGCGGCGATCGATATGGAGGCAGATCGCGATCAGCAGCAAGGTCGCGGCGATGAGCGCGCCGGCCTCCGCCGGATCGCGGCTGATGCCGGCGATGGAGACGGCGGTGATGGCGAGACCGATGATGGCGACGCGGCCGAGCGGCAGCCCCGGCTTTCTCGCGCTCTCCGCCGCCGGCGGCGGGGCCGGATGGCGCGCCACCAGCCAGAGAAAGCTCGTCGACATCGCCAGCATGGGCAGGAAGGCAAAGCGCCAGGAGGCGATGTCGGTCAGGAGCCCGGCGAGCCAGGGCCCGACCAGGGTTGCGATCGCCCAGACCACCGCCAGAATGCCGAAGGCCGGGCTGACCTCGACGGGATCCAGGGAATCGCTGACCAGGATGTAGCAGAGCGCCAGCACCATGCCTTCGCCCAGGCCCTGGAGCGCGCGCGCCGCCAGGAAGATTTCCATGTTCGCTGCTGCGAAGCCCAGCAGATTGGCGGCGATGACGATGGCGGACGCGGCGATCAGAACGCGCCGCGTCCCGTGGCGGCCCTTGAGATAGCCGGCGCAGGCACTCCCCGGGATGGAGAGGGCGAGGAAGGCGGTCGTGCCCCAGGAGAGGAGATGCTGGCTGCCGAGATCGAGCACGACGCTCGGCATGATGGTCGAAACCAGGAACCAGCCGAAGGCGTGAATCGCCACGCCCAGCGAGATCGTCCAGACGATGCGGGCCCGGCGGGCGAAGAGCAGCTCCCGCCAGCGCGGGACGGCCGTGCTCACTTCCGCGCTGCTCGGCTGCTCGTTCATCGTCTCTGCCTCTGCTCCGGCGCCATCCGCATCACTATCGCCGATCAATAAAGAAAGCTGAAGCTTTCTAAATTGCGTAGCGCGTGCTAGAGGGAGTCATGCGTCAGCGCAGCGCCACCCGCCTGCTCCACGCGCTCAAATCCGCCGGGCCCCAGAGCGCGGCGGCGATGGCGCGCCGGCTCGGCATCACCAGCGCCGCCGCCCGCCAGCATCTGGCAAAGCTCAAGACCGAGGGTCTCGTCGCCTTCGAGGTGGCGGCCGCCGGCGTCGGCCGGCCGCGCCATCTCTGGCACTTGACGGAGAAGGGGCATGGGCGTTTTCCCGACAGCCACGCGGGCCTTGCGCTGGAGCTGATCCAGACCGTGCGCCGCGTCTTCGGCGCCGAGGGACTCGAGAGCCTGATCGCCGAGCGCGAGAAGGCGAGCCTCGGCCACTACAAATCCCGGCTCGGCCGCGGCGATCTCCGCCAGCGGGTCCGGCGCCTGGCCGCGTTGCGCAGCGAGGAAGGCTATATGGCTGAAGTCGCGCCGGCACCGGGCGGCGGCTATCTGCTCAAGGAGAACCACTGCCCGATCTGCGTGGCAGCGAAGGCCTGCCAGGGCCTCTGCCGCTCCGAGCTCGCGCTGTTCCGCGCCGCCCTGGGGCCGGGGGTCGAGGTGGAGCGCCTCGAGCACGTCCTCGCCGGCGCCCGGCGCTGCGCCTACCGCATCCGGCCGCTGGCGCAATAATGCGACCCGCCTCATCCGTCATGCCCGCGAAAGCGGGCAGCCAGGGCGGGTGACGTTTCTTAGGAGCCCTGATCCGGCAGATTGACGGCTGCCGCCGCCACGCCGCAGGCCGCGAGATGCTCTGTTCTTTCTTGGCAGAAGCGGCGCGCCGCGCAATCATCACAAAGCTTTGTCACGAATCGCCACATCCAGCGGAAAGCGCGTGCTAGGGTAGCAACCGTGCCCTGGCCTTGCCAGGGAGGTGACTAAAGGCACCATGCGCCGCTAGACTCGCGGGGCTAGGCTGGGTCCATCAGGACTTGGCCGCTTCATGGGAGGCGGGCAGGGGCCGGAAGCAAGGAATCCGAGGGGAACATCGGTCAGCGAAGGGATCACGGGCATCGACCCGGGGTCCAGACAAAACAAGATAGGGAGTTAGCTCAATGAAACGGAACAAAATCTTGTGGGGGGCAAGCGCCATCCTCGCGGCCTGCCTGGGCGGCAGCGCGGTCGCCTCGGCCGCCGATCTAGGGGCGAAGGACGAGCCCATCAAGCTTACCATGCTCGAATGGACGGGCCAGCACGTCTCGACCCATATCGCCGGCCAGCTTCTCGAGAAGCTGGGCTACAAGGTGGAATATGTGACCGCCGGCAACTTCCCCGAATTCTCGGGCCTCTCCGACGGCACGCTGTCGGGCTCGGTGGAAGTGTGGATGAACAATGTCGGCGACATCTTCCCCAAGGTGCTGGCGGAGAAGAAGATCGTCGATGTCGGCCCGCTGAAGCTGCAGACCAATGAGGGCTGGATCTATCCGAAGTATATGGAGCAGATCTGCCCCGGCCTGCCCGACTGGACGGCCCTCACCAAGCCTGGCTGCGTTCAGGCGTTGGCGACCCCGGACACCTTGCCCAATGGCCGCCTGCTCGACTATCCGGCGGATTGGGGCTCACGCGCGACCCAGATCATCAAGGACAACAACCTGCCGCTGACGACCGTGCCGGCGGGCTCCGAAGGCGCCCTGGTGGCCGAGCTCGAAAGCGCGAACGCCGCGAAGAAGCCCTTGTTGATGATGTTCTGGGCCCCGCACTATGCGCTTGCCGAGGCGGATGTGGGCTGGGTGAAGATGCCGCCCTGCAAGGTCCAAGACAACGCCCACTGCATCCAGCCGCCGGACGTCGACAAGATCGTCTGGTCGGGCTTCGAGCAGAAATGGCCCGCGGCCTATGCCTTCCTGAAGCAGTTCACCGTCGATGCCTCGGACCAGCAGAAGATGATGCTGGCGGTGGACAAGAAGGGCGAGGATCTGGACAAGGTCACCAAGGAGTGGATCGACTCGCATCAAGATGTCTGGCAGCCATGGATCAAGGCCGCCCAGTCCTGAGCCGTCGTCGTATGGTTGAGCCCGGCGCCGCAAGGCGCCGGGACGCCATCGGGGGGAGGATGCGATCATGCGCGTGCCGAGAACACGCCTGAAGGACGCCGGATGAACGGCGCCGTCAACGGCGAGGGCGCCGGCGAGCGCCCGATCAAGCTTTCCTGCCGCAATGTCTGGAAGGTCTATGGTCCGGATCCGGCGGGCTTCGCCCGCAATGGCGGTCTCGCCGCCACGGATCGCGCCGAGATGCGTCGGCGGCTCAAGGAGAGCGGCCATCTCGGGGCTGCCATCGATGTGAGCTTTGACATCCATGTCGGCGAGATCTTCGTCATCATGGGGCTTTCGGGATCGGGCAAATCGACCATCGTGCGCTGCCTGTCGCGGCTGGTGGAGCCGACAGCCGGCCATGTCCTGCTCGACGGCGAGGATCTGCTCCAGGCGAGCGAGCGCCAGCTGATCGAGCTGCGCCGGCGCGCCATGGGCATGGTGTTCCAGAACTTCGGCCTGCTGCCGCATCTGACGGTGCTGGACAACGTGGCTTTCCCCTTGCGCATCCAGGGCAAGGGGCCGGCCGAGCGTCACGCCCGGGCGCGCGAGATGATCCAGCTCGTGGGGCTGGAGGGCCGCGAGCATTCCTTTCCCCATCAGCTCTCCGGCGGCCAGCAGCAGCGGGTCGGCATCGCCCGCTCCCTTGCCGTGGGGCCCGAGCTCTGGTTCCTGGACGAGCCCTTCTCGGCCCTCGACCCCCTGATCCGCCGGCAGATGCAGGACGAGTTCCTGCGGCTGCAGAAGATGCTGAACAAGACCATCGTCTTCATCACCCATGACATCATCGAAGCCTTCCGACTCGCCGATCGCATCGCCATCATGCGCGAGGGCGAGGTGATCCAGATCGGCCGGCCCGTCGATATCGTCCTCAACCCCGCCGACGACTATGTCGCCGAGTTCACCGAGGACGTGCCGCTGCTCCGCGTGCTGACGGTGCGCGAGCTGATGGAGGAGACTCCGACGGCCGCGGCGAGCGAAGCGGTCTCCGCCGAGACGCCGCTGGAGGCTCTGGTGCCGCGGCTGGCAGCCGGCGTGCCGGCCTTTGCGGTGACGGATGAGCAGGGCCAGCGCCTGGGCACGCTGAAGGCGGCCGCGGCGCTGGAGGTCCTGGCCCGCGACGGCGGCCGGCGGCGCGAGAGATGACATGACAGCGGCCAATATCGCGCGGGCACCTGTCGAGGTCAGACGCGTCGATAATGGCCTGCTACTCTGGCTCGCAGCGCTCGCCTTCACCTTCCTCTGCCTGTGGCTGCGCCAGAGCGTGGCCTGGATCGCAGCCTATCCGCCGGACTGGCTCCTTCCCATCGCCCAGCTGATCGATACCTTCACCGACTGGTTCGACAGCATCTTCCAGCCCTTCTTCCGGGCCATCAGCTTCGCCCTCGACAAACCCATGCGCGGCGTCCAGGCCGTCCTGCAATGGCTGCCCTGGCCGGCGGTGATGGTGCTGGTGGGGGTGACGGCGCTGCGCGCGGGCGGCTGGAAGCTCGCCCTCTTCGCCGTCGCCAGCCTCGCCTATCTCGTGATCGTCGACTACTGGACCCAGAGCATGAACACGCTGGCGCTGGTGATCCTGGCGGTGCCGCTTTCCGTCGTCATCGGCTTCGCCCTCGGCGTGCTGGCCGACCGGGTGCCGAGAGCCGTCCCTCTGATCGAGGCCGCGCTGGACACGATGCAGACCATGCCGGCCTTCGCCTATCTGATCCCGCTGCTCCTGCTCTTCGGCTTCGGGCCGGTGGTCGGGCTGATCGCGAGCGCGATCTATGCCATCCCGCCCATGGTGCGCAACACGCTGCTGGGGCTGCAGCAGGTCCCGCCGGCGATCAAGGAATCCGGGCAGATGAGCGGCTGCACCCGGCGCCAGCGCTTCTGGCATGTCGAGGTGCCCACCGCCATGCCCCAGATCCTGGTGGGGGTCAACCAGACGACCATGGCGGTCTTGAGCGTCGTCATCATTGCGGCCATCATCGGCGGCTTCTCCGACATCGGCTGGGAAGTGCTCTCCTCCATGCGCAAGGCGCAGTTCGGCCAGAGCATGCTCTCCGGCGCGGTGATCGCCCTCATGGCCATGGTCATCGACCGCATCACCATCGGCTTCGCCCGCAGCAAGGCGGCTCATCGCGGGGGTCCCCGCTGGCTCGGCGGCCGCTCCTTCGCCCTCTGCCTTCTCGCCGGCGTCGCCCTCGCCGTGGTCCTCCACTTCGCCTTCGGCACCGGCGCGCTGCTCCCGGATTCGAGCCTCGTCAATGTCGAGGGGCTGGACCACGCCGTGCTTACCCTCGTCGCCCGCTATG
The DNA here is from genome assembly GCA_036270995.1 of Dongiaceae bacterium. Classification (GTDB taxonomy): domain Bacteria; phylum Pseudomonadota; class Alphaproteobacteria; order Dongiales; family Dongiaceae; genus DASXQK01. Next base: position 18,533 of record DATBBO010000451.1, read on the forward strand.
CCGATCCCGTCGAGGCCTTCAAGAACGCGATCCTCTATTATTTTATGCTGCCGCTGCGCATCGGCATGGTGGGCGCGGTCACGCCCTATTCCTGGGGGTTCGACCTGACGCCGGCGATCAAGATCGGCTATGTCTTGATCATCCTGGCGCTGGCGGCCGCGCTCGCGCTGCGCTTCTCCTGGCGTCCGGCGCTCGCGCTGATCTTCGCCGGGCTCTTCTACTACTACGGCTTCGCCGCCTTCCCCTGGCCTGCCTTCATGCTGCTGACCGTGCTGCTCGCCTGGCGCATGGCGGGGTGGAAGATCGCTCTCTTCGCCTTCCTCGGCATGCTGTTCATGCTGGTGAACGGGCTCTGGGTCCCGTTCATGCAGTCGACCTACCTCGTCGGCCTCGCCGTACTCCTCTGCCTCATCATCGGCGGCGCGCTCGGCCTCTGGGCGGCCCATAGCGACCGGGTCTCGGCCATCCTGCGGCCGATCAATGACACGCTGCAGACCATGCCGCAGTTCGTGTTCCTGATCCCCTGCCTGATGTTCTTCAAGGTCGGCGAGTTCACCGCGCTGATCGCCATCATGCTCTATGCCATCGTGCCGCCGATCCGCTATGTCGAGCACGGCATCCGCAATGTGCGCCCCGATGTGGTGGAAGCCGCGCGCCAGATCGGCTGCACGCCCAGCCAGCTGCTCTGGCAGGTGAAGCTGCCCATGGCGCTACCCGTAGTCATGCTGGGGCTGAACCAGACCATCATGGCCGCGCTCTCCATGTTGGCGATCGCCGCCATGGTCGGCACCCGCGAGCTCGGCCAGCAGGTCTATATCGCGCTGGGCAAGGCCGACGCCGGTCTCGGCTTCGTCGCGGGCCTCTCCATCGCGCTGCTGGCCATGATTTCCGACCGCATCATCCGCGGCTGGTGCAGCCGCCGGCAGGCGCCGACGGCGCGCTGAGGACCATGGCGCCGCGTCTGTATCCGGGTCCCGAATCCGGGCCGGGCGAGGCGGCCATCGCCGCCGCGATGGGGCTGAAGCCGGTCTATGACCGGCTCTCGGCCCTCCTGGGCCAGGCCGCGGGGCTCCTCCTTCTCATCACCGCCGGCGCCGATCCCGAAGCCGAGCGGCTGCATCTCATCTCCCTCCGGGCGCAATATGCCGAGTTCGAGGAATCGCTGCAGCGCATGGCGCCGGCGCTTCTCCTGCCGGCAAGCGCCGATGCGCTGCGGCGCGCCTTGCCCATCCTCGGCGAGATTCTCGAAGCGCTGGCCGAGCGACGGCCGGCCTCCGATGCTCCGCTGCGGGCGCTGCTCGGTCGCCTCCTGGAAGTCCGGCGCCTGCTGCTGGCGGGCAGCGCGCCGCGGCTCGGGATCGGCCTCGTCGATCTCACCGGCGCCTGCTGCGCCGGGTCACACTAGAGAGCCAATGGCCGGCTATTCCCTCTGGGTCCCGGAATACGCGTCCCAGACCCGGGTCTCCGCCGGCGATATCCTCTACGGCCGCCATGACGGCCCGGCACGGCGCATGCCCTATTGCTATGTGGTGCTGCGCTCCAAGAGCCATGTCGCCATGGTCGATGTCGGCTACAACCACGTCGATCACGGCGGCGCACTGGCGGTCTCCTATGGCGTCGAGCATTGGCACGACCCGCAGCGCGTCCTGGCCCTCTGCGGGCTCAAGCCGGAGGATGTGGGCACGGTCTTCGTGACCCACGCCCATTTCGACCATTTCGGCAATGTCGACGCCTTCCCCAACGCCCATTTCTATATCGCCCGGCAGGAGATCGAGCGTTCGGTCTGGGCGCTCTCCCAGCCGGAGCGGCTCCGGTTCCTGGCCGTGGCCATCGACCCCGGCGATCTGACTCGGGGTGCGGTGCTTGCGGCCGCCGGACGGCTCACCCTCGTCGACGGGGATATGGAGGACGTGCTGCCGGGGATCGATCTGCATCTGGCGCCGGACACCCACAGCTTCGCCTCGATGTGGGTCCGGCTGCGCAACGACGGCCGCCGGGAGTCGGAGGATTGCTGGGTGCTCGCCGGCGATCTGATCTATTCCTATGACAATATCGGCGGGCTCGCGACGGGCATCGAGGCAGGCGCGCCCTATCATCCCATCGGCTTCGCCGTGGGCAGCCAGGAGAACCTGCTCCGGGCGAGCGAGGCCATGCTGACCGCCGTCGCCCATGAGCGTCGCCGCGTCGTGCCGGTGCATGAGGAGGCTCTCGCCCGGGTCTTCCCCACGCGCCAGGTCGCGCCGGGGCTTGCCATCAGCGAGCTCTGCCTCGCCGATGGCGCCGATTCCATGCTGGGTTGAGCACCCGCTTCCGTCACAGTGGCTGCAGATGCAGCCACTCGCCGATGCCGAAGAATACGAGGTGGGCGGCATAGGCGGCGATGATCATGCCCATGATCCGCTTGATGACATTGGCGCCGCCCATGCCGATGACGCGGGTGATCGGACCGGCCAGCAGCAGCAGAACGAAGGCGATGGCGAGCACGCCGGCAACGGCCGCGGTGGTGTGCAACTGCTCCAGCCAGTTGACCCTCGAATTGTCGGTCCGGAGGATGACGGTGAGCATGGCACCGGGGCCCGCGAGATTCGGGATGGCCAGCGGATAGATCGCAAGCTGCATCGGCGTCTCCCGCATCGCCTCGACATCGCTCTTCTTGGTCTCGCCGATGACGAGCTCCACGGCGAAGATGAACAGGATCAGCCCGCCGGCAATCTCGAAGGTGCGGATCGAGATTCCCATGGCGGTGATGATGATCTGGCCGAGGCAGATGAAGAAGAAGAGCACGACCAGCGAGACCAGCACCGCGCCGCCGGCGATCCGGCGCTGGGTCACTCTGTCGAAGCCGCTGGTCAGGGCGATGAAGACGGGAAGTGCCGAGATCGGGTCGATGATGACCCAGATGGTGATGAAGTCATTGGTGAAGTCGCCCCACAGCCAAGTCCACGTCGACATCCGATTCCCCCTTCGCCGGTTGCTAGCCTATAGCGTTTCCGCCAATGGCGGTAACGCTATAGGTCCTGCTGTTGTTTCGCTCAAGCGCCGCGCGGGCTTCAGAGCATGGTGCAGTTCGGGCACCATTCTCTAGCAGGCTCCTGACCACTAGCCGGCGGATCACCCCCGCCGGGTGACGATGCGGAAGAAGACGACCGTCAGCGCCAGCACCAGCAGAAGCAGAACGAAGGAGACCGCGGCACCCTCATTGATGGCGAGCCCGAGGAAGGCACGCTTATAGGCGAAATAGCTGAGCAGGTCGGTGGCGATTCCGGGTCCGCCCTTGGTCAGCACATAGACCAGGTCGTAGGTGCGGAACTCGTTGATGAGCTGGATGACGACCGCGACCGCAGCAACAGGCCGGAGCAGCGGCAGGGTCAGATACCAGAATTGCTGGAGAGCCGTGGCGCCATCCACCGCCGCCGCCTCATAGGGCTCTCGCGGCAGCGAGGCGAGGCCGGCCGCCAGGATCAGGATGACGAAAGAGACCTGCTGCCAGACATCGATGAAGACCACGGTCCAGAAGGCGATGTCGCTCTCGCCCAGCCAATCGACCCCGGCCCATCCCGCCATCTCCAGAAGCTGGTTGACGATGCCGAGATTGGGCTGCAGCAGCATGTGCCAGACGAGCGCGACGCTCACCGGCGACATGGCCATGGGGATGGTGAGGATGGCGAAATAGATCGCCTTCAGCCTGACCACGCGATGGAGCAGCAGGGCGACGCCGAGGCCGAGCAGGAATTCGAAGACCACGGTGAAGCCGGAATATTTTATGGTGAGCCAGACCGAGTGCCAGAAATACTCGTCGCTCATCACCCGGCGGAAATTCTCCAGCCCGACGAAGGGATGGAGACGCGGATGCAGCAGGGTGAAGCTGGAAATGGTCAGCAGCAGCGCATAGACGAGCGGCAGGCCGATGACGATTGCGATGAGGGTGAGGCCCGGTGCCGCGAACTTCCAGCCGGTGACGGCCGGTCGATCCGCGAGCCGGCGCCGAGCGGGACTGCTCTGGATGATACCGGCCGTCATGCCGCCACGCGCGCGCCGGCGGCGGGGTATTCCTCCCGCCGCCGGATGCCGCCTTCCTATTGGGACTTCTTCAGCAGATCGTCGAGGCCGTCGGCCGCGGCCTTGATGGCATCGGCCGGCTTCGCCTCACCGGAGGCCGCGAGCGAAAGCTGACGGCCCAGCACGTCCTCGTATTGCGCCGAATAGGCGAAGACGGGGAAAGGCTCGCCGCTGCTGACCACCGCCTCGGCGGATTTGTAGTAGGGATACTTGGCCAGCACCTCGGCGTTCTCATAGACGTCCTGGCGCACCGGGGCATGGCCCTGAAGGGCGCGCGCAATGGAGATCTTCTCGCCCTGGACCCAGGAGATGAACTTCCATGCCGCGTCCTGCAGCTCGGGGCTCTCGTTCTTCGGAATGGCCCAGCCCCAGCCGCCGCTCTCGCCATGCCCGCCAGGCATCACCGCGAGCGCCACCTTGCCCGCCGCGTTCGGACATTTCGTCTTGTCGTCGACCTGGGGCAGCATCCACCAATAGGTGACCATGCTCCAGGCCTTGCCGTCGCACATCAGGCGGAAGGTATCGTCCAGCGTCGCCGAGAGCGCGCCCTTTTGCGCCCCGTGCTGGATGTTGTCGACATAGAGCTCGAGGGCCTTGACCGCCTCCGGACTGTTGAGAGCGACCTTGCCGTCCTTGTCGAGATAGGCCCCGCCAGAGGAGAAAAGATAGTTGGAGAATTCCATGCTGTTGGGATCGCCGCGCTGGCCCTGCATGGCCGCTCCGGCGATGCCGGCATTGGCGCTCATGAACTTCGAGAGCTCGACATAATCCGCCAGGGTCTCGGGCAGCTTCAGATCCTTGCCGGTAGCCGATTTGTAGGCAGCCTGTAGCTTCGCATCGCCGAGAAAGTCGGTGCGGTAGATGAGGCCCATGGAGTAGTTGTACATGGGGATCATGTAGAGCGTTCCCTTATGCCGGCCGACGAGATCCATCATCGCCGGGATGAACGGCTTCAGGTCGAAATTCGTCTTGTCGACGAAGGGCTGGAGATCGGCCAGCCAGCCGGCCTCGGGAAACTCGCCGGCCCAGAGGAAATCGACCTCGAGCACATTGTAGTAGCTGCTCTGGCCGGTGAGCTGGGTGACCAGCTTGTCATGCATCTCGGAATAGACCAGGCGCTGGAACTGGACCTTGATGCCGCTCTCCTTCTCGAACTCCGGCAGCATGGCCTCGATGATCTGGGATTCCGGCACATCCTCCATCAAGGCGTGCAGTGTGATCTGATCGGCGCGGGCCGTGGGTGATCCCGCCGCCATCAGCGCGGCCAGCGCCGCGCCGCCGAACCATGGCGTCAATGTCTTCAGCTTCATGGGACGTCTCCTTTCTGATGAGCCTCTGTTGTCATTTGATCGCGCCGAAGGTGAGCCCGCGGACCAGATGCCTCTGAATCAGCCGCGAGGCGATGATGAGGGGGAAGACGGCAAGCACGACGCCGGCGGAAATCTCGGCGATCTCGACGCCGTTCTGCGACTGCAACCCGGCCAGCGCCACGGGGATCGTTGCCGTGGTCGGGCCGGTGAGGATGAGGGCGAAGAGGAACTCGTTCCAGGCCAGGATGAATCCCAGCACCGAGGCGGCGGCGATACCGGGAAGCGAGACGGGGATGACGATGCGCCAGAAGGCACCCCAGACCGTGGCGCCATCCACCTGGGCCGCCCATTCGAGCTCGATCGGCACGCCCTCGAAGAAGCCCATCAGGATCCAGGTGAGGAAGGGCAGGTTCATGGCGCCATAGGCGATGACGAGGCCCAGAACGGAG
>DATBBO010000452.1:0-9537 GCA_036270995.1 Dongiaceae bacterium
CTGCTGCCAAGCTTCACCAGCCACCTGATCGCCTCGGCGACCCTTGCCATCCCCAGCATGATCCTGGGCGAGACGGCCCTCAGCTTCCTCGGGCTTGGCCTGCGCCCGCCCATCACGAGCTGGGGCGTGCTGCTGAACGAGGCCCAGAACATCAATGTGGTGGCCCTCTATCCCTGGCTGATGATGCCGGTGGTGCCCGTGATCATCGTGGTCCTCGCCTTCAACTTCCTGGGCGACGGCTTGCGCGACGCCGCGGATCCGTACAAATAGTCTCCAGCGATGGCTGACAATCCTTCCACCGCCGCGGTTCCCGCCGAGGCGCCGGCGCCACCCGCCCGGCGTCCGACCCGGCCCCAGCCGCGCCTGCCGCTCGCCATCGGCCCCGCGACCAATCCCTCCACCGCGGCCGCCGCAGCCGAAGCGCTGCAGCAGGTCGATCTCACGCCCGCCGGCCCGACGGCAGCACCGGGAGCGCCGCCTTCGCCGCAGCAGGCACTGCGCCAGCTCAACCAGACGACCATGGCGATGGCGCTGCGCCACCACCTGGCAGGCCGGCTGCGCCAGGCCGAGCCGCTCTACCGCGCGATCCTCCGGCGCACGCCCCGGCACACGGCGGCGCTGATAAACCTCTCGGCCCTGCTGCGGGTCTCCGGCCGGCTGCCCGAGGCACGCGAGATCGCCGAGCGCTCGGTCGCTTCCAATCCCAACGATCCAATGACCTATTTCGGCCTCGGCGCGGCGTTGCGCCAGCTGCGCCGGGACAGGGAGTCCATCGCTGCCTATGAGAAGGCAGTCGAGCTCGACCCGACGCTCGTGAAGGCCTGGATCAACCTCGCCGTCTCGACGGAGCGTCTCGATCGCGCCCGCTCCCTGGAGGCCCAGGCGAAGGTCCTGGCGGTCGAGCCCGAGAACCTGGTCGCCCTCAACCTGCAGCTCAAGTTCCACCTTCAGGATTGCGACTTCAACGCCTGCGAGGCGGTCCTGAAGACCCTCATCAAGGTCTTCCAGCGCGAGCTCGCCAGCGTCACCGAATGGCGGATCCTGGCCAACATGGCTTATCGGGCGCTGTTCGTGCCGGTGCCGGTGCCCCTGCAGCGCCGGATCACCGACCGCATCGACCAGCTCCACCTGCGCTCGCTCACCGAGTTCGGCCGCCTAGCGCCTCTGCCGCCGCCCGATCCATCGGCCGCAGGGCGCAAGATCCGGCTCGCCTATATGACGCCGAACTTCGCCGATCATCCCGTGGGCCATGTGACGCTCAGCCTCTTCCCGGCCCATGACCGCGAGCGCTTCGAGGTCCACGCGATCGCGACCCATGGCCGGCGCGGCGGCGATCCGGACTACAACAAACGTCACCGCCATGGCGTCGACTACTACCATGACCTCAGCGACCTGCCGCATTTCGAGATGGCCCGACGCATCCGCAATCTGGGCATCGACATCCTGGTCGATCTCGACGGCTACATGGAGACGACGAGCACGGCGATCATGGTCTTCCGCCCCTGCCCGGTGCAGATCTACTGGATGGGGCATGCCGGCGGGCTCGGGCTCTCCTTCGTCGACTATCTGCTGGCGGACAGGATCATCGTGCCGCCGGGGGAGGAGCCGCTCTACAAGGAGCAGATCGTCCGAATGCCCGAGTGCTATCACGTCGCCTCGCCTTCGCCGATCGCCGAGGCAACGCCGAGCCGCGCCGAATGCGGCCTGCCGGAGGACGCCTTCGTCTTCTCAGCCTTCAACAATCCCGAGAAATTCAACCGCACCGCCTTCGATGCCTGGATGCGCATCCTGGCCGGCGTGCCCGGCAGCGTGCTGTGGGTCTCGAAGGTGAAGGGCGTGCCCTCGCATCGCCAGATGCTGCGCCGTCAGGCCAAGGAGCGCGGCATCGATCCCAAGCGCCTGGTCTTCGCCGACCGGCTGCCCGACAAGGCCGAGCATTTCGCCCGCCACCGCCATATCGGGCTCTTCCTCGATACTCTCACTCTCAATGCCTCGACCACGGCGCTGGATGCGCTCTGGGCCGGCGTGCCGCTCTTGACCGTGAAGGGCGATCGCTTCTCGAACCGCATCTCCAACAGCATGCTGCACTGGATCGGCCTCGACGACATGGTGATGCCGGATATCGAGAGCTATGTCGAACGCGCGATCCATCTGGCGCGCCATCCCGAGGATCTGGCGGCGATCCGCGAGCGGCTGCAGGCCAATCGCGACACGCAGCCCCTGTTCCAGACCCGGCGCTTCGCCCGCCATCTGGAGCAGGCCTATCTCGCGATCTGGGAGCGCCATTGCCGCGGCGAGCCGCCTGCGGCCTTCGATCTGCCGGCGCTGCCGCCCGAGATGGAGAGCGCCGAGCCGGCGCCACGGACCCATGGGCTGCAGCTCCATCTCAACGGCACCGAGCCGCGCGAAGGCTGGAAGATCGTCGCCGCCGCGGCGGGGCCGGAGGTCGATGTCGTTTGCGACCCGCGCAGCCTCTCGGCCTTCGCCGACGACAGCGTCGACGCCATCTATGCCGGCTGGTTCTATCAGCGCCTCAGCTATCGCGACGAGCTGCCCCAGGCGCTGGCCGCCGCCCATCGCGTGCTGAAGCCGGGCGGCACGCTGCGCATCGCGGTGCCGGATTTCGAGCTGCTCTGCAACCTGATGATCAATCCCTCGATTCCGCGCAACGAGCTCTTTTCGATCATGGCGCTCGTCTACGGTGATCAGGCAACACCCGACCGCTTCAACCGCACCGGCTTCACGGCCGATTTCATCGGCGCCTTCCTGAAGCAGGCTGGCTTCAAGACGGCGCGCCGCGTGCCTTCCTTCGGCCTCTTCAACGACATGAGCAGCGCCAAGCGCTTCAGCCAGTCCATCGCGCTGAACGTGCTGGCGACGAAGTAGGACAAAAACCCCTGGTCCCGTCGTTCCCGCGAAAACGGGGCCCCGGGGCCGCAGACTCCGCTGGTTGCTCTGGATTCCCGCTTTCGCGGGAATGACGAGGAAGGAGGAGTCTAAACCCGCTCCAACCAGAGGCTCGAATCATAGGCGCCCGGCACGGCGGGAAGCCGGGCGATGGCGCTGGCGGCGACATCGGCCGCCAAGCGCGTTGCGGCATAGCGGCTGGCGAAGAGAATGCGCCAGGCACCGCCGGCCAGAAGTGCCGCCATGCCCAGCTGCTCGTTATAGCCACGCCAGGCCCATTCCTCGGGATAGGCGTCCGGCAGGAAGACGTCGTGGACATGCACCAGGGCGCCCGCGGGCAGGCGCGGCAGGATGCGGTTCAACAGGAAATCCACATCGCTTCCCGGCATCAGCACATGGCTCGAATCGATGAACAGCAGGTCGTCAGCTCCGAGCGCCTCGAAGGGCGCTTCGCCGCAGGCCGGCGCGGGTGCGGCGATCAGCCTTGCGCCGGTGCGCCCGATATCGGCGCGCGGAGCCGGATCGATGGCGGTGAGATCGATCCCGCCGCCGCGATCGGCAATCGCTTCGGCGAGAAAGCGCGTCGAGTGGCCCGAGCCGACCTCGACGATGCGCCGGAGCGCGCGCCTGCGCACCATGTCATAGGCGATTGCCGCGTCGAGGCGCGGAAACCAGTCCTGATCCCAGCGCGCCAGGCGCGGCGAGGCAGGCAGCCCGTCGAGAGCGGCAAGCCGCGCGCGCATCGCCGGCGCCGCCGCGGCGAAGACGGGCTCCAGCGCCGGATAGCCCGATGCCGGCGGCAAATCGCCCGCATGGCGATAGGGGATGAAATAGCCCTGGGCCTTCAGGCCCAGCAGCGTGGACAGGCCGAGCGCCAGGCGTCGCTGATAGGGACGCTTCAAGGGGTGAGGGTCATGCCTTCGCGCGCCACGAGGCTTCCCGGCCGCGCCGCGGCCAGCGCCTCGGCCACGCCATCCATGAAGACGTCCCTGTGGCTGGGATCGTGATGGAAGGCGACGAAGGTCTTGGCGCCGGCGGCATCGGCGAGCTTCACGCCCTCGCGCCAGGTGGAATGGCCCCAGCCGGCATATTTCGGGTATTCCTCGTCGGTGTAGCTGCTGTCGTAGATGAAGATGTCGGCGCCCCTGACCAGCGCCAGGATGTTCTCGTCGAGACCGTGGCCGGTATGCTCGGTATCGGTGATGTAGCAGATGGACTTGCCGTCATACTCGATGCGGTATCCGGTAGCGCCGTTGGGATGATTGAGATGGGTGGTCTTCAGCTCCACCCCCGGGTGGAGGCGCAGCGTCTCTCCGGCGGCGAAGTCGTTGAAGATGGTCCGCGACGGGAAGATGTCGATGGGCACGGGAAAGAGGGGCGGCACCATCATGGCGCAGATCGCATCCCTGAGGCGCTGGTCGGGCAGGAGATGGCCGGCCCAGAAGCGGATGTGGTTCGCCTTGTCGTAGAGCGGCTTGAAGAAAGGGATGCCGACGATATGGTCGAGATGGCTGTGGGTCAGGAAAAGGTCGATCTCCAGCTTGCCCTCGGCTTTCAGCTTCTCGCCGAGAGGTCTGAGGCCCGTACCCCCGTCGAAGATGAGAACATGGCCGCCGCAGCGGACTTCGAGGCAGGAAGTATTGCCGCCGTAACGCTGGTAGTCGGCCCCCGCGCAGGCAATGCTCCCGCGCACCCCCCAGAAAGTAACGGAAAATTCACCCGGCATCGCCCGCACAGTATAGGAACTCGCAATCTGGGCAAGTCAGAAGCCCGAAGGCGCCCGGCCATTGCATCAGCGGAACGAAACCGTCAGGCTCGGGCGCTTTCGGATGGGCGGCATGCAACGTGACGATACCGACTGGACCGGCGTTGCCTTCGGCATCTCGCTGGCCTGCCTGATCGCCTTCCAGCAGTTCAAGCTGCCACCGGTGCTGCCCGGCATGATTGCCGCCTATGGCTGGGACCGCACGCTCGCCGGCGGATTCATGGCGGTCTATGCCGTGGCGGGCCTCGCCTTCTCGCTGCCGATCGGACGCGTGATGCAGCGCCGCGGCATAATGGGGATGCTCTTCGCCTCGCTGGCTCTGCTCATCCTCGGCAATCTCCTGACCCTGGCCCTTCCCGCCGCGGGGCTGGTCGTGCTTCTGGCGCGCGGGCTGGAGGGTATCGCCTTTGCCGTCGGGGCCATCGCCGGTCCCGCGCTCGCCAGCCGCAGCGCCGCTCCCCGGGATCTCGGCTTCGTGGTCGGCCTGATGGCGGCCTGGATTCCCATCGGCCAGCTCGTCGCGACCGGGCTTGCTCTGGTGATGGCCCGCTGGCAATGGATCTGGCTTCTCGGCATCGCTGTCACCCTGCTGCTCGGCATCTGGGCCCTGGTGCTGCGCCGGCACGACGCCTTCGCCGCACCCGGCGAGGCCGGCCGCGCCCATGGCCATATGACGCCGCGCCACCGCGCCGAGCTCACCGCCGCCGCCTCGATCTTCCTGCTCTGGTCGATGCAGTACTTCGCCTATATGACCTGGCTGCCGCAGTATCTGGTGGAGGTGACAGGGCTGGGCAGCATGGGCGCGGCGGCCGCCTATGCGCTGCCGGTCGCCGTGTTGCTGGGCTTCAACATCCTGACGGGATTCCTCCTCGGCACGGGCGTGCCGCTCGCGGCCCTGCTGCTGAGCGCGCTCGTCTCCCAGGCCACCGTCTGGTGGCTCATTCCCTGGTGCCAGGGGATCGCCGCCGGCACGGCGCTCCTGGTCCTCTACGGAATCGGCGCCGGCATCACGCCGACCTGCCTTTTCGCGCTGCCCGGCGCCATCATGGGCCGCGCCGGCGCGCTCACCGCTTTCGGGTTCATCATGACCGGGCGCAATATCGGTGTCTTCCTGGGACCGATCCTGCTGGCCGAGGTAACCAAGCTGCTGGGCGGCTGGAGCGCGGCATGGCCGCTCTTCGGCACCACCACGCTGGCGGCAACGCTGGTGGCCGGGATTCTCGTCGTGATGCTGCGGGTGAGCCGGCGCGCGGCAGCGGCAGAATCGATTTAGACTAAGGCACCAGCCGGTAACCGCCCGGCTCGGTCACCAGGATCTCGGCCTGGGTCGGATCGCGCTCGATCTTCTGGCGCAGGCGATAGACATGGGTCTCCAGCGTGTGGGTGGTGACCCCGGCATTGTAGCCCCAGACCTCCCCCAGCAGCGTATCGCGGCCGATCACTCGCGGTCCCGCCCGGTAGAGATATTTGAGGATCGCCGTCTCCTTCTCGGTGAGGCGGATCTTCTTCTTGCCGGTCTGATCCAGCAGCATCTTGGCCGCGGGCCGGAAGGTATAGGGCCCGATGGTGAAGATGGCGTCCTCGCTCTGGGCATGCTGGCGCAGCTGCGCCCTGAGGCGCGCAAGCAGCACACCCATGCGGAAGGGCTTGGTGATGTAGTCATTGGCGCCGGAATCGAGGCCGAGGATGGTATCCGCATCGGTGTCGGCGGCGGTCAGCATGATGATGGGCGCCGAGACGCCGGCGCGGCGCAGAAGGCGGCAAACCTCGCGCCCGTCCATGTCCGGTAGGCCGATATCCAGCAGAACCGCGTCGAAGCGCTCCTTGGCGGCGATGTCGAGAGCGCCGCGGCCCGTCTCCGCCTCCCGGCAATCGAAAGACTCGACCAGCCGGAGCTGTTCCGCCAAGGACTGGCGCAGCGCCTTGTCATCGTCGACCAGAAGCAGGCGCCGGTTCGTGGCCGGCCGATCCATCGCCGCCGAAGTCATCGAATTGTCCTGCCGTTCACCCGTGCAAGCCCCGGAAACGGTGCTGCGTCAGGGTTGGAAATGCTTGCGCAAGGTGAGATAACACCCCCTGCCCTCCGGGCGCAAGCCGCCGCGGGAGCCGATTCCGAGTGCCACCGAATGCCTGACAAATCCGACAACGACAGCTCGACCAGCCGCCGTCTCGCCGCCGTCGACCGAGCCATTGCCGAGCTGCGCCGGGGTGCTCCGGTGGTGGTGGGCGATGGCGCTGCCGCGGCGCTGGTGCTGGCCGGCGAGACCACGGAAGCAGAGGATCTCGGCCGGCTTCTGACCTTGCTTCCGGGCGGGCGGGCCGTTCTGGCGCTGACCGCCCACCGCGCCGTCGCCCTCGGGCTGGTACCGGGGAGCCGCATCGCCGCCGGCCGGCTCGATATCTGCGTCGTCCCGGTAGGTATCGAGAGCGAGGCCGATCTGGTCCGCCGTCTCGCCGATCCAACCGCCTCCCCCGCAGCACCCGCGGTCCATCGCCTGCCGCTCGCGACCATCGCCACCGGCAATCTCGCCGCCTATGGCGAGGCCGCCATCGCCCTTGCCAAGCAGGCGCGACTGCTGCCGGCCGTGGTGCTCGGCCTGCTGCCCGCCGAAGCCGGCGACGGGCGCGCCTTCGCCGCTGCGGAGGACATCCTCTATGTCGGGGTCGGCGATATCGCGAGCTACGAGACCCTGGCAAGCCGGAGCCTGACCGCCGTGAGCGAGGCGCGGGTCCCGCTCGCCGGTGCGGAGAGCGCGCGGATCATCACCTTTCGTCCCAGCGATGGCGGCGCCGAGCATCTCGCCATCGTGATCGGCGATCCGGCGCCAGGAATGCCGGTGCTGACGCGCCTGCATTCGGCCTGCCTCACCGGCGATCTGCTGGGATCGCTGCGCTGCGACTGCGGCGACCAACTCCAGGGCGCCATTGCCGAGATCGCGCGGCAAGGCAGCGGCCTGCTGCTCTATCTCGCCCAGGAAGGCCGCGGCATCGGCCTCGTCAACAAGCTGCGCGCCTATCGCCTGCAGGATCGCGGCGCCGATACGCTGGAGGCCAATCTGCAGCTCGGCTTCGATGCCGATGAGCGGATCTATCTGCCGGCTGCCGAGATGCTGCGCCGTCTCGGCTTCGGGTCCGTGCGCCTCATGACCAACAATCCGGAGAAGGTCGCCGGCCTCGCCCGCCTCGGCATCACCGTGGCCGAGCGCGTGCCCCATGTCTTCCCCTCGAACCGGCATAATGAGGGCTATCTCGAAACCAAGGCGACCCGCTTCGGGCACATGTTCTGAGGTCTGCGGGAAGAGTCACCAACGGAGACACAGAGACAGCGAGCCGAACGCGGCTCGCTGTGCATTGCTGTTTTTCTGGATTGAGCGGCCTCGCCTCGGCGTGGCCAAGAATTCGCGGCAAATGCGCCACGGTGAAAATCGTTATCCCAGCCTCTCTGTGCCTCTGTGGTTTTCTTGACTACGCCACGACCGCAACGCAATCGCCCGGACCCGCCGTCGCGAGCATCGTCAGAAGATCCGGCTTCGCGAGCGCGATGCAGCCCTGGGTCGGCGAATAATCGGGCCGCGCAACATGCAGGAAGACCGCGCTGCCGGCGCCGGGCCTGACGGGATCGTCGTTATGGCCCAGCAAGACGATCAAGTCATAGACCGCGCTTTCCAGCCATAGGCGCTCATGGCGCGCGCCATAGGGTAGACGGACCGGCCGGTTATAAAGCGGATCAGCGGGATCGTCGCACCAGCCATCGAGCGGCGAGAGCGGCAGCAGGGAGAGGCCCGTCAGCGGTGGCGGCAGGCGGTCGGGCCGGTAAAGCAGCCGGCGAATGGCAAAGCGGCCCGTGGGGGTGGCGCCATCCCCCTCGCGCTTCTCCGCCGTGATTCCCGCGGGGCCGATGGCGCAGCGCCAGCGCCGTTCACCCCAGCGCGCCTCGCCACCGCTTACGATCAGGTCCATCGCCGCGGCTCGTCGCCTCGAGGCACGACCATTTCAGATCGGCTGGGCGCCATGGAATTGGCGCCATTGCCAGCGGCCATCCACGAAAATCAGCACGCCGGTGACGCGATAAGGCGTGCGGTCCTCACCCTCCGCACCGGTGCGGATGAACTCGCCATCGGCATAGAGCCAGGCCACATCGCCCATCGAAGAGACGCTGCGATGGCGCCACGACCAGGAGAAGCGGTCCGGCTGGCTGCAGATCGTTTCGAAGAATTCCGCCAGCTTGACCGGGCCCTCGATGATCTGCCAGGTCTCCGACCCGATGAAGACGGTATCGGGGGCGGGATAGAACTCATGAAGCGCCGCCATATCCTGGGCGCCGATCAGCCCGGTCAGCCGATCGAGCGCCGCCAGCACATGCTCGCGCACATGATCGTCATGCAGATGACCCTCCGCTGGCATCCCCTCTCTCCCTCGTGCTGAAACCGACAGGCCCCGCGGGCCATCGCTCTACCAGTTCGAGTGGTTCCGCTCAAGCGCGGGCGGGAGCGGCTGGGATTCTTTTCGGATCACTCGGCCGTGGTCACGACGCCGCAGCTGGCGCTGGCCTGGACGAGGCCATAGCCGTAGGTGGGATTGCGGCCGCTCGCGCCCAGCGCCCGGGCCTTCGCCGCCAGGCGCAGGCGGAGGCCATCGGCATCGGCCGGCGCGCCCCGCATCGTCTCCAGCGCGGCGGTGCCCAGCACGAAGGGCACGGCAAAGGAAGTGCCGGTCTCGTAGCGCCCCTGGCCGTCGGACGTGGGGACCCAGATCCTGACGCCCGGCGCGGCAAAGGCGATGTAGCTGCCGCGATTTGCCCCAGCAAAGACCGCGCCCTGCTGGTCGACCGCGGTGACGGCGATGACCTCGGGCAGCGCGCCCGG
>DATBBO010000453.1:0-3532 GCA_036270995.1 Dongiaceae bacterium
TTGCGCTCCAGGACGATTTTGGTCTTGGGCTCCCAGCTCTTGAGGCGATAGGGGCCGCATTGGCAGGGCGGCTTGGTGGTGAACTTGCCGCCCGCCGCCTCGAAGGCTTTCTGCGGCAGGACGATGGAGCTCTCCGTCGGCAAGGTGCTGGTCCAGAGCGGGGCGAAGGCCTCCTTGAGCTCGATGATGCCGGAATACTTGTCGTTGACGATGACCTGGTTCAGCGTTCCCCAATCGTCGTGATAGTCGGCCGCTACCTTTGGATCGGCGATCCGCTCGAAGGAGTATTTGACGTCGGCGGCGGTCATCTCGCCATAGCCGTCGGAATACATGATGCCGGGGTTGAGCTCGAAGGCGACATGGGTCGCATCGAGCTGCTTCAGCGTCTTCGCCGCGAGCGGCTCGGCGACCCAGCCATCCACGTTCGGCTTGAACATGGCCATGGGCGCGAAGATGCAATCCATCACCTCGCTGTCCGGCTCCGAGACGCGGAAGGCCGGATCGAGGTTCTGGATGTCGGAATAGACGCGCACCCTGAGCGTCTTGCCTTCATCGGCCAGCGAGAAGCGCGGGCCGATGGCGGCCGCAGCGCCGGCCATGGCGGCACCTTGCAGCAGGCGGCGGCGCGTCATGCCCTTCCGATTTTTTCCGATCGTCATTTCATCATCCTCCCTGTTCTCGAGGTTCACTTGTTGATACGCCCGTTCCGGCCGCCCGCGCGGCCGGCTATTTACACACCTGCCGGGCAATCCGCAGGAAGTTCTCGCCCAGGATGCCCCGGATCTCCGTCTCGCCATAGCCGCGGTCGAGCAGGGCCTGGGTCAGCAGCGGCACCTGCTCCGGCGCCACATAGCCCGACCCGCTGTCGGGATACTGGCGTTCCGGCCAGTACTCGCGGCTGCGGGTGAAGGCCTGGTTCGGCTTGTGGGTATGGAGCACGCTGTCCATGCCGAAGCCGACATGCTCGGGGCCGACGAGCTCGACCATATGGTCGATATGCTCGACCAGGTGCTCGACCACCGGTCCCTTCGGCCCCATGAAGCGGCCCACGCCGGTGACGCCGATCACCCCGCCGGTGGCCGCGCAGGCCTTGATCTGGTCGTCCCAGATGTTGCGCTCGTGATCGCAGATCTCCCGCGCATTGGCATGGCTGTAGATGACCGGCGCCTGGGAAGCCTCCATCGCCTCCATGGAGGTCCTGTAGGCGCAATGGGAGCAGTCGACCACCATGCCGACCCGGTTCATCTCGCCGATGACATCGCGCCCGAAAGCAGTCAGGCCCACATCCTCGTCATGGCAACCACCGCCGGCGAGGTTGTTCCGGTTATAGGCGAACAGCATCTGGCGCACGCCGAGGCGGTAGTAGAAATCGACCATGCCGATATCGCCGTTGAGGGCATTCATGCCCTCGAGATCGAAGGTGACGGCGAGCTTGCCCTCGCCCCGGGCGCGGAAGATGTCGTCGACCTTCTCGACCTGGAGCATGGTCTCCGGATGGGTACGGATCCAGTGCCGGTATTGCGACGTGGCCTCCACGGTCTGGGTCCAGGGCATCACGTCGTAGCCGGCATTGATCGAGAGATAGTCGACGCCCGAGGCGCGCCAGCGCTCCAGCCCTTCCAGGGCCGAGGCCTTGGAATAGCCGAAGCCGCCATGATCGTCCCAGACCAGGGCCGAGGCATGGAGCGCCGCGGCTTTCTCCGAGATGCCCCAGTTCGCAGTCGCATCGTCCGGCATGGTCAGTGCCCTTTCCTGATCTCGATGAGGCGCCGGTCGCGATAATCCCTGAGCGCCTCGTCGATGGCGGGATCGATCGGCGGCGCCTGGTACTCGGCCAGCATCTTCTTCCAGATGAGATTGGCCCGCCGGGCGGCATCTTGCGAGCCCTCCTGGGTCCATTGCTCATAGGTCTTGTTGTCGGCCACGGTTGGGCGCCAGAAGGCGGATTCGAAATTGCGCTGCGTATGGGCGCAGCCGAGGAAGTGGGAGCCTGGGCCGACCTCGCGCACCGCATCGAGCGCCTGGCCCTCCTGGGAGAGATCGACGGGCTTCGCCAGGAGCTGCAGCGTCTCGCAGAGATCGGCGTCGAGGATCATCTTCTCATAGCCGGCGGTGAGCCCGCCCTCGAGCCAGCCGACGCCATGGGAGATGTAGTTCACCCCGGCGAGGAAGCTCGTCTGCAGCGTCAGCGCGCTCTCATAGGCGGCCTGGGCATCGGGAATCTTGGAGGCTGTGACGGCGCCGCCGGCACAGCTGACCGGCACGCCCAGCCGGCGCGCCAGCTCGGCGGCGATGGTGATGCCCTGGAGGGATTCCGGCGTGCCGAAGGCGGGGGCGCCGGTCTGCATGGAGATCGTGCCGATGAAAGTTCCCATGGCGCAGGGTGCGCCGGGGCGGAAGAGCTGGATCAGCGCCAGCCCCGCCATGGCCTCGGCAAGTTGCTGGGCGAGTGCGCCTGCGAGGCCGACCGGCCCCATGGCGCCGGCCAGGATATAGGGTGAGACCAAGACGGCCTGGTTGGCGCGGGCATAGACCTTGCCCGCGGCCATCATGGTGACGTCGAAGACCAGCGGCGAATTCGTATTGAGGCCGGCATAGAGGCAGTTGTGGGTTTCGAGGAAATCCTCGCCGAAGACGATCTTGGTCATGGCGATGGCGTCCTGGGCGGCCGTCCCGGAGCGCACCGAGCCCTTGATCGGCTTGTCCGAATAGCGGAACTGGCTGTAGACGCCGTGCAGATGACGCTCGGGGATCGGGACATCCATCAGCTCGCAGATCCCGCCGCCGGCGACATGCAGGCAGGGGAGCATCTGGGAGAGCTTCATCAGGTTGTGGCTGTCCTCGGTGGTGGCGTAGCGCCGCCCCTTGTCGAGGTCGTGGACGAAGGGCGGGCCGCCACAGGGCGAGAAGACGACGCTGCTGCCGCCGATATGGACATTGTTCGCCGGATTGCGCGAGTGCTGGGAGAACTCGCGCGGCGCCGTGGCCTGGACGAGGGCGCGGGCAAGACCGCGCTCGAAGCGGACGCGCTCCCCCGAGACGTCGGCGCCGGCTTGGCGCAGCAGGTCGAGGGCTTCGGGATCGCCGCGGAATTCCATGCCGACTTCCTGGAGGATCGTGTCGGCGTTGCGCTCGATGAGCTGAAGGCCCTCCTCGCTGAGGAGGCGGAAGACCCCGAAAGGCCGATCGATATAGGACAGGCGCGGCGGCCGCGGACGCTGCCGCCCGATGCGCGCCGAATGACCGCCCCTGTGGGTCCTCCGGCCCTGTGTCTCCACTGTCGAAATCGTCCGAGGCCTTTTCGTCGACCCGCGCCGGCGTCCCGATCCAGGGCGCGTCATGATCCCTGAGCGAAAACCATCGGCCCGATGAGCCCGGCAGGTCAACAGATATCTGGATCGGAGGCGGCCGTTGCGCGGCTGGTTCGAATTAAAGTCATATTATTGGGACGGCCGGCGGCATCGGCGATTGGACGGGAGTTTCCGATCGGCCTAGGATCGCGGCCGCCACCTTCATCGCTTCGCCGCCAGAA
>DATBBO010000454.1:0-3987 GCA_036270995.1 Dongiaceae bacterium
GCCGGCTTCTTCGCCGCCAAGACGGGTGCCGCCGGCGGCGGTGCGGCCGCTTGTTTCGCGGCGGAAGCGGCGGGTTCGGCGCCGCTGGTCGCGAGCCGGCCGAGAGCGGCACCAATCGGGAGCTGCGTTCCCTCCGGCGCCAGGATCGATTCCAGCGTGCCGTCCGCCGGCGCCTCGACCTCGATCGCCGCCTTGTCGGTCTCGAGCTCGACCAGCGGCTCGCCCATGCGCACCTTCTGGCCGGCCCGCTTCAGCCAGCGCAGCACCGTCGCCGATTCCATCGTGGCGCTGAGCTTGGGAACGAGGAAGTCCATCTTTGCCTCTCTTCAATCTCCAGCGCGGCTCGAAAGCTTCGAACTCTCGGTTGCCACGGAATTGCCGTCCTCGGGGTTCCCCCCTCTCGTCATGCTCGGGCTTGTCCCGAGCATCCACGCCTTGCGGTAGCGATACACGCAAGATAGCGAGGAAGCCTGGTCGAATGCCTTATGGGCGGCAGGCAAACTCGTGGATGGTCGGCCTTCGCCGACCATGACGCTGGAGACTGCGGTGAGAGCCGGGCGGCTCGCATCACGCGTTGCCCTCTACAGCAGCGATTTGACCGCGGCGGCGATCGCCTCGGGGGAGGGGAGCACGCTGTCCTCCAGCGGCGGGCTGTAGGGCACCGGGTATTCCGGCAGGCCCACGCGCAGCGGCGGCGAATCGAGATGATCGAAGGCCTCGCTCGTGACCTGGGCGGCGACCTCCGCGCCCCAGCCACCGAGCTTCGCCTGCTCCTCCACCGTCACCAGATTGTTGGTCCGCCGCACGCTCTCGAAGACCGGCGTTAGATCCATCGGGCGAAGCGCCCGGATATCGATGATCTCCGCCTCGATGCCCTCGGCCGCGAGCTTCTCCGCCGCGGCAAGCGCGCGCGGCACCATGGCGAGGCTCGCAACGACCGTGGCGTCGCGGCCCGGGCGCAGCACCCGGGGGCCGGTCAGCGGCTGGGTCTGGTCGCTCCCCACCGGCACATGGCCCTTGCTGGAGAGCAGCGCCTTGTGCTCCAGCACCAGCACCGGATCGTCGTCGCGGATGGCGGATTTCAGCATGCCGTAGGCCTCGGCCGGGGTGGAGGGGCAGACGATCTTGAGGCCCGGCACCGACATGAACCAGGATTCGGCGGTGGTGGAATGCTGCGGCCCGAAGCGAAGCCCCGCGCCGCCGATGGCGCGGATCGTCACCGGCACGGCGAACTGGCCGCCGGACATGAAGCGGTGCTTGGCGATGCCGTTGACGATCTGGTCGAAGCAGACGCCGAGGAAATCGGCGAACATGATCTCGACGATCGGCCGGTAGCCGGTAATCGCGAGCCCCAGCGCTGCGCCGACGAAGCCCGTCTCGGCGATGGGTGTGTCGCGCACCCTTGCATGGCCAAACTCCTCATAGAGCCCCTGGCAAGTCTTGAAGGGTCCGCCGGAGGGGCCGATATCCTCGCCCATGATCAGCGTCCTGGGATCGCGGCGCATCTCCTCCTGGAGCGCGGCCACGACCGCTTCGCGATAGGTGATCTCTTGCGTCTGCATGACTCTTTCCGCTCCCGCTAGGCGAACATCTTTGCGGTGAAGTTCTGCTGCGGATCGGGCCAGGGCGCGGCCGCCGCACGGTCCGCCGCCGCCTTCACCTCGGCCTTGGCCTCTTCGACCATGCGCTCGGCCTCCTTCTGCGTCAGCAGCCCTTCCTTCACCAGCTTCGCGCGATAGGCGGGGATCGGATCGCGGGCGAGCCAGGCCTCGACTTCCGCCGGGTCGCGGTATTTCGCCGGATCGGTGCGGGAATGGCCGCGATGGCGATAGGTCTTGCATTCGATGAAGGTCGGGCCATCGCCGGCCCGCGCGCGCTCGGCTGCTTCGGCGGTCGTGCAGTAGACCGCCTCGACGTCGTTGCCGTCCACCTGGACCGCGGTCATGGCATAGCCCTTGGCGCGCTCGGTCAGATCCTCGAAGGGGGTGGTGAAGTTGATGCGGGTGAACTCGCCGTAGAGATTGTTCTCGCAGATGAAGATGACCGGCAGGCGCCAGACCTGGGCTATGTTCATCGATTCGTGGAAGGCGCCGATATTGACCGAGCCGTCGCCGAAGAAGACGGCGGAGACCTGTCCCCTGCCGTTGAGCTGGGCCGAGAGCCCGGCGCCGACCGCCGCCGGCAGCCCGCCGCCGACGATGCCCGCCGCCCCGATCAACCCCTTGGCGATATCGGTGAAATGCATGGAGCCGCCGAGGCCGTTGCAGAGCCCCGTGGCGCGGCCGAAGAGCTCGGCATAGGCCGTCTCCATCTCCATGCCGCGGGCCAGGCAATGGCCATGGCCGCGATAGGTGTAGCTGACATAGTCGCCATCGGCCAAAGCGAGATTTGCGCCGGCGGCGACTCCCTCCTGGCCCTGGCAGAGATGGGTCGTGCCATGGACGAGGCCCTCGAGATAGCTGCGCTGGACCTGCTCCTCGAACTCGCGGATCTTGACCATCATCTCGAACAGCGCGAGGCGCTTCGCCTTGTCGAGCGGCGGGACCGCGCGGTTGTGGCCCTTGCCGACCAGGCTGCCCGCGGGTGCTTGCGCCTTCGCTGCTTGCTCCCTGGGGGCTTTCTTGGCCGCAGCCTTGCTCCGCCTAGAGGCCTTCATACCCTCATCCTCCCCTGACTGCTTCTGGCGACAATGCTTCCGCCGACCTCAGACGCGGTATTTGGCGATCACGGCCTTATCCAGCTCCAGACCGAAGCCGGGTCCCTGGGGCACGGTGTAGATGCCGTGATCGAAGGCCGGGCGGTTGGCGACGAGATTGTAGAACATGGGGTCGCGGTCGGGATGGAATGTTTCGAGATAGGTGCCGTGCGCGATCGAGGCGAGGAGATGCGCCGAGATCTGCGGCTCCTCGTGATGGGCCATTTCGACATTGAAGCAGTCGGCGAGGCCTGCGACCCGGCGCCATTCCGTGGGGCCCCCGCTCCAGCTCGCATCGAAATTGCAGACATCGATGGCGCCCGCCATCATCAGGTCGCGGCAGCCGGCGCGGCTGATCTCGCTCTGCCCGGCGCAGATGGGGATGCCGGTCTGGCTGCGCGCCGCCGCCATGTCGAGGCGGTCTGAGTACCAGCGCACCGGCTCCTCGAACCAGCGGATGTCCTGGTCCTGCACGAGACGCGAGAACTCGACCGCCTGGCGCAGCGTCCAGCCCTGATTGGCATCCACCGTCAGGATGAAATCGCCGCCCACCGCCGCTCGCGCGACCCGCACGCGCTCGGCATCCTCCGCCGGGCTCCGCCCGCCGACCTTGAACTTGCAGCCGGCATAGCCCTGGGACTTGATCCACTCCATCTCGCGGCCGAAATCGGCCAGCGTCTTGCCCTCCTCGTAATAGCCGGCGATGCAGATGACCGGCAGCTTGTCGCGGAAACCGCCCCAGATGCGGTAGAGCGGCACCTCGAGCGCCTTGCCCACGGCATCCCAGAGCGCACTGTCGACGCAGGCCTGGGCGCACATGGCGAGCTTGCGGTCGCGCAGGATGTTGTAGCTGGGCTTGCGCATGGCCTGCCAGCAGCCCTCGATGTTGAAGGCATCCATGCCGATCAGCTTGGGCGCGATCTCCTCGGCGATGATCTTCAGCACCTCGCCTTGGGTTTCGAACTCGTCGCCGTTGTAGACCTCGCCGACGATCCCCTCGGCCGTATAGACCCGGGTGATGATGGTGCAGCGATGGGTCATGTAATAGTTGCTGCCGCGGAAGGTGCGCGGCAGCGGCATGGAGAGCGGGATGCACTCGATCCGCTCGATCCGCAGCTTCGCCATGCGCTTCCCCCGGTCTCAGTGGAATTGATTGGGATTTATGATATCGTTTCCAAAACATAGAAAAAGCCCGCCGGGGCGTCAAGGCGGACCGCGATGGCGGTT
Source organism: Dongiaceae bacterium (assembly GCA_036270995.1). Lineage (GTDB taxonomy): Bacteria > Pseudomonadota > Alphaproteobacteria > Dongiales > Dongiaceae > DASXQK01. Next base: position 3,923 of record DATBBO010000454.1, read on the forward strand.
CCCGAGGCCCGGCCGGGCGGGGTAGGATGGCCGATGCGAGTGGGGTCGAAGCGGCGGAAAGCCGT
>DATBBO010000455.1:0-10190 GCA_036270995.1 Dongiaceae bacterium
CATGGCGGAGCCATGGAGAGGCCGGGAAGCCGCCATCGCGGGCGAAGGCGAACACCATCCGCGAGAGCGAGGTCATGCCCGCCAGTGCGCAGAGATAATTCGAGATCACGATGCAGATGTAGAGGATGCTCTTCAGCGCCGCCGGCATCGCGCTGCCACCCATCAGCCAGAAGAACACATTGCCACCCTGCTTGGCCGCGTCCGTCGTGCTCGGCATGGCCAGCACGAAGGAGCAGATCATGATGTAGCCGAACAGGAAGGACCAGAAGACCGAGCGGACCATGCCCTTGGGCGCGTTGACCGCGGCCTGCCGGGTTTCCTCAGAGGTATGCGCCGATGCATCGAAGCCCGTCACCGTATAGGCCGGCAGCAGGAGCCCGAGCATGAAGGCGATGAACAGGTTGGTCTGCGGCCAGACACCGCCGCCCGCATCGCCGGTGTTGTTGGTGAAGGTGAAGAGCCGGCCGATATCGATGCTGGGCGCATAGGCCAGCATGGCGACGGTCAGGACGACCGCCACGACGAAGATCAGATAGCCGCTGAAGTCGGTCAGGATCGTCGTTGCCCTGATGCCGATATGATTGAACAGGGCCTGGGAGGCCAGGATGATGGCGATGGCGAGGGCCTGCACCCAATAGGCGCTCGAGGTGATCTGATCGCCGAAGGATTTCGTCGTGTCGGGGATGAAGTGGGTCGGGTCCCAGCCGAGATAGTTCTGGGCGATGAGGGGCACGAAGAGGATCTGCCAGAGGCCGACATCGACCGAGGAGACGACGAAGATGAGCCCCAGCATGTTGAACCAGGCGGTCGACCAGCCGAATCCCCGCCCGCCCAGGATGGAGGCCCAGTGATAGAGCCCGCCGGCGGTGGGATAGGCCGAGGCGATCTGGCCCATGGCGGCCGCGACGATGAGCGAGAAGGCGCAGGAGAGCGGCCAGCCTATGCCGATCGAGGCGCCGCCCGCGGCGCTGAAGCCGAGCTGGAAGGAGGTGATGCCGCCCGCCAGGATGCAAATGATGGAAAAGGAGATCGCGAAGTTTGAGAAGCCGCTCATTCGCCGCGACAGCTCCTGGGCGTAGCCCATGCTGTGCAGCTGTTTCACGTCGTCGTGCGAGCCCGCATAGTCGTCGGGCCGGTGCTGCATTGTCATAAGATCAATCCCCCTGATGTCTTGCGGTCCATCCGCGATGAGGGAACCGGGCCGGCATCGCCAGAGACGGGCAGTTGCTCGATCTTCTTGTCGGCCTCTCCCCCCATATAGGTAGGCATTCTGCGCTGCCTTACTACATATTGTAAAGGCAGCAATATTTGAATGATTCTACGTCCCCCGGAAGGCCGGACTGCCGGGCGGAGCCAGAGCCGGGAATGGACAGGTTCCTCGGGAACCGACTCGCAGTGGCATGGACCGGCGACCGCCCTGCGCCGATAGCCATGAGACGATCTTTCATCCAAAAGTAGCATCCTCGTCGACTTCACCTTCCTGTCTCTACCCGTCATCCCGGAGCGATCCCCGGATCAAGTCCGGGGAGGGGATCCGGGCTTGCAAGAGTTCACTGATTGCCCTGGACACTGACTTTCGCCGGAGTGGCGGCAACAAAACAGCAAGGGGCGATCCAAGAGGGATAGCCCTGAAGGCGGAGGTGGCGAAGGGGATGTTGGCATCCCCTGAAACCCGTTACCTTCGCGCGGGGAGCCCCGGGAGGAATCAGCCACAATGATCAAAACTGGAGCAGAGTATCGCGCGTCCCTGCAGGATGGCCGCCAGGTCTGGATGAATGGCGAGCGCATCAAGGACGTCACGACCCATCCGGCCTTCAAGCCTGTCGTCGATATCCGCGCCCGGATCTACGACCTCGCCCATGAGAAGGCGACGGCGCCCGCCATGACCTATGTCGACGAGGCGACGGGCGAGACCAACTGCATCGGCTACAAGCTGCCGAAGACCCAGGAGGACTGGCAGGCCAAACGCCGGGCGGTGGATCTGGTGATGAAAGACATCCGCGGGGTGGTGGTGCGCGTCGGCGACGAGACCATCGGCGAGATGTGGTCGCTCTATGACGGCCAGAACGTGCTGCGCGAGGTCGATCCGCGTTTCGCCGAGAACATCGAGTGCCATATCTACCGGGCGCTGCGCTCCGACACCTTCCATGTCTCGGGCAACACGGATCCCAAGGGCGACCGCTCCAAGCGGCCCCAGGACCAGGACCCCGACATGCTGCTCCATCTGGTCAAGGAGACGGATGCCGGCATCATCGTGCGCGGCGCCAAATACGAGACAGCGGCCGCCTATGCCAACCAGGCCTTCGTCAAGCCCACCATCGCCAATTGGGGCGACGACAAGCTCTCCGACTATGCGCTGGGCTTCATCTGCGACATGGGGGCGAAGGGCCTGAAGCATATCTGCCGCACCGGCTTCGCCGGGCGGGCGCCGGCGCGCGACTATCCGCTGGCCAATCGCTGCGATGAGATCGACACGCTGCTCATCTTCGACGATGTGCTGGTCCCCTGGGAGAACGTGCTGTTCTACCGCCACACCCGGGCGGCGAGCTTCATCCGCGGCACGCTGCATCGCTACAGCGCCTTCCCCTTCGTCCAGCGCATCCTCTACATCGCCGACATGATGATCGGCGTGGCACTGTTCAACGCGCGCCAGACCGGCCTCGACCAGCAGCAGGCGGTGCGCGAGAAGCTGGCTGAGCTCGCGATCTATCGTGAGACCATCAATGCCCACCTGACGGCCTCCATTGCGCTGGCGGAGAAGAGCCCGGCCGGGCTCCTCATGCCCAACCAGTCGCTGCTCTATACGGGCCGGGTCCAGGCCTGCACGCGGCTGCCGGCGATGATGCATCTCGCCCGCGAGCTCTGCGGCGGGCAGATTTGCGTCACGCCCGACAGCGCGGCCTTCGACGATCCGGAGACCGCGAAGTGGCTGGAAAAGTATTACAGCGTCAATGAGAACTGGGTGGCCGAGGATCGCCGCAAGCTGCTCGCCTTCGCCCGCGACCTGTTGAACTCCGACTATGCCGGGCATCGGGTGACCTTCGAGCTCTTCGCCCAGTCGCCGCCCTTCGCCCATCTGAACGCGGTCTACAACAACTTCGACTTCTCGGGGCCCCTCGACTTCGTGCGGCGGGCGGCCGATCTTTCGGAGCGCGTCATGCAACAGGGGAAACGCTAGCCATGGCCCACCGCCGTCTGCGCAAGTTCAACACCAAGAAGACCTATCCGGAGCAGCGTCTCGACAATGACCTCTCCATGTCGGTCGCCGCCCGCGGCACCCAGATCTTTCTCCGTGGCCAGGTCGGCCAGGATCTCGACGGCGGCATGGTCGGCGTCGGCGATCCCGCCGCCCAGACCGAGCAGGCGATGTCCAATGTGAAGGTCCTGCTGGAAGAGCAAGGCGCGCGACTCGAGGACATCTGCAAGATCACCATCTACATCACCGACCGCGCCTATCGGGAGGCGGTCTATCGCGTGGTCGGAAAATGGCTGAAGGGCGTGTTTCCCGTCTCGACCGGCCTCATCGTCCAGGGCCTCGCCCGGCCGGAATGGGTGATGGAGATCGATGTCTGGGCGGTGATCCCCGAGGAGCGCGAGGCCGAGGCTGCGCCCGCCAAGGCAGCGCGGCGGAGGAAGCGTCCATGACATTCTCCCTCGCCGGGCGCTGCGCCGAGACCGGCATGCTGGGGGTGGCCATCACCACCTCCTCGATCTGTGTGGCCAGCCGCTGCCCCTGGGCGCGTGCCGGGGCCGGGGCGGTCTCGACCCAGAATGTCACCGATCCCACCATCGGGCCCAAGGTCCTGGACCTCCTGGCCGGCGGAAAATCTGCGGCTGAGGCGCTGCAGGCGGTGCTGGCTGCGAGCCAATACGCGGAATACCGCCAAGTCACCGTCATCGATCGCCAAGGCCGTACCGCTCATCACAGCGGAGCCAAGACCCTGGGCACGAACGGGGTGGCGGAGGGAAAGGATTGCGTTGCCGCCGGCAATCTCCTCGCCAATACCGATGTGCCCAAGGCGATGGCGAAGATCTTCCAGGCCCATCCCGACCTGCATCTGGCGGAGCGCCTGATCCGCGGGCTCGAGGCCGGGATCGTCGGCGGCGGCGAAAAGGGTCCGGTCAGATCCGCCGGGCTCCTCGTTGTCGACCGTCAGATCTGGCCTCTAGTCGATCTCCGGGTCGACTGGTCGGAGGACGATCCCGTGAAGGGGCTGCGCGATCTCTGGGACCGCTATCGCCCGCAGATGGGCGACTATGTCACCCGCGCGCTCGACCCCCGCTCCGCACCCGCCTATGGCGTGCCGGGCGATCCCTGACGCTTCTAAACGTCACCCCGGCGAAAGGCGGGATCAGGGCAACAGGCGTGACCCTGCAACCCTGGACCCCGGCTTTCGCTGGGTTGACGAACAAAAAAGGCGATCAGTTGGACATCGCGCCGCGCCACAGCGCGAGCGCATGCTTCAGCCGAGCGACCACCCCATGCCAGTCGCCGGGCTCTTCCTGGCGGAGCAGCCGGAAGGTGGGATACCAGGGGCTGTCATCCCGGCGCTCCATCCAGCGCCAGTCCGCCGCGGCGGGCAGCAGCAGATAGACCGGCCGGCCCAGCGCCCCGGCGAGATGCGCATTGGCCGTATCGACGCTGACCAGCAGATCGAGATTGGACAGTAGCGCCGCGGTATCGGCGAAATCCTCCAGGGCGGCGAGGCCATAGGCGGGATCGGCCTTGGGATCGAAGACCCTGGCGCTGGCAGCGATCTGCTGGCGGGCCGCATCGCGTTGGAGGCTGACGAGGCTCGCCTCGATGCCCTCGAAGGCCTCCTCCAGGACGGGCAGCGGGATGAAGCGCGGGTCCTCACGGCCGCCGCCCTCGGCGAGGCTGCCGCGCCAGCAGAGGCCGATGCGCGGCCGCACTAGCGGGGCCAGTCGCTCGGCCCAGAGCCCGGTGAGGCGATCCTCCGCGCTCAGATATGGCACCGCCGCGGGAATGCTTCCGAGGTTGGTGCCGAAAAGGCGCGGCAAATCGGAGAGGGAGCATTCGAGATCCGCCGCATCTGGGCTCTCGGTGACCTCGATGCCGGGGAGGCTCGTGAACAGGCGGCGCAGCGGCGCGGGGCAGGCGAGCCTCACCCGCTCGCCACGGGCGGCCGCCAGCGGCGCATAGCGGACGAAATGGATGTTGTCCCCGAAACCTGGATCGCAGGTGAGCTGCAGAGTCTTGCCGGGCAAGGGCGCGCCGTCCCATCGGGGCAGAGCGGTGGGCTCACCGAACCGCGCGGCCGGCCGCAACCAGTCGGGCGCAGCGCTAGCCCAGGCCTGGCTGTAGCGGCCCAGCGCCAGAAGGCAGCGCGTCCGCCGTGCTCGGGCTTCGGCGTGATCGGGATGGCGGGCGAGCAGCGCGTCATAAAGGGCGATCGCATCGCCCCGGTATCCGGAGTCCTCGAGGATGCCGGCGAGGTCGAGATAGGCCACCGGCGCATCGGGATCGAGGGACAGGGCCTCGCGGGCCGCCAGCGCCGCCTCGACCGGCCGTCCCTCGGCGTGCCGGCAGAGGGCAAGCGCCCGCTGCGCCATGGGCAGCTCCGGTGCCAAGGCGACCGCACGCGCCGCCAGCCGGGATGCCTCCTCCAGATTGCCTCGCGCCTGCTCCGCCAGCGCCAGGCCAGCCAGAGCGTCGGAATCGTCGGGCTCGATCTCGAGCGCCCGGCGATAGCGCGCGGCCGCTTCGTCGGTCTGGCCGGCTTCCGCCAGGGCCCTGGCCAGGTTGAGATGGGCCAGCGCCAGGCGCGGGGCGAGCTCCGTGGTCTTGCGAAGCGCGGCGATCGCCGCCCCGGGCCGGCCCACCGCCAGCAGTGCGAGACCCAGATTGTTGTGCAGCTCGAAGCGCCCTGGCGCCTGCTTTAGCCCCGCGCGCAGCAGCTTGATCGCCTCGACAGCCTGGCCCTGCTGTTGCAGCAGGGCGGCAAGATTCACCCGCGCCATAACGAGATCGCCCTTGAGCGCGAGCGCCTGGCGATAGCTCGCCGCCGCGCCCACGATGTCACCCATCTTCTGCTGCACGACGCCGAGATTCTGATGGGCATGGGCGAAATCCGGCCGGGTTGCCACGGCGCGGCCGATCAGCGCCAGAGCCCCGGGCAGATCCTCGCGCTGGTGGGCCACGAGGCCCAGCATGTGATGGGCCATGGCATCGTCCGGCTCCGCCGCCAGGAGCTCCCGATAGAGCGCTTCGGCCTGTTCGAGCTGCCCGAGGCGGAAGGCCTCGCGCGCCTGGGTTAGGATCTCGGCGCGCGATGGCGCCGTCACCGATCAAGCTCCTGCAGCACGAGATCGGCGATGGCGAGGGAGGAGGTAAGGCCAGGGGATTCGATGCCGAAGAGATGGACCAACCGCGGGACGCGGTGTTGCGCCGGACCCTGGATCAGGAAGTCTTCCACCGCGCCGCCCGGACCCTGCAGCTTGGGACGGATCCCGGCATAGCCCGGCGCCAAAGCGCCGTCGGGCAGGCCCGGCCAGTAGCGCCGGATCGAGTCGTAGAAGCGCTCGCCCCGGGCCGGATCGACGCGATAGTCGAGGCTCTCGATCCATTCCACATCCGGGCCGAAGCGGGCGCGCCCGGCGAGATCGAGGGTGAGATGGACGCCGAGCCCCGCAGCCTCGGGCATCGGGTAGATGAGATGGCGGAAAGGCGCGCGTGGTCCGAGGACGAAGTAGTTTCCCTTGGCGAGGTAGCGCGTCGGCACCTGCTTCGGATCGAAGCCCTCCAGCGAGCGCGCGACGGACTGGGCGTCCAGCCCCGCGGCGTTCACGAGATAGCGGCATTGGAGGGTCAGGGGCGCCTCGCCGCCGACCTCGAGACGGAAGCAGCCATTCTCGAGAGCGCCGCAAGCGAGCGGCGCGCGCAAGGCCAGCATGGCCCCCGCCGCCTCCGCATCGCCCTGGAAAGCCAGCATCAGCCCGTGGCTATCGACGATGCCGGTCGAGGGAGAAAGAAGCCCCGCGACGGCATTGAGATCGGGCTCCAGCGCAAGGACCTCCGGTCCCGCGAGCCAGACGAGATCATCGACCCCGTTGACCTTCGCTTTCTCCCGCAGAGCTGCGAGGGCCGGAATCTGGTCCTCCCGGCTGGCCACGATCAGCTTGCCGAGACGGCGATGCTCGACCCCATGCTCCCTGCAATAGACATAGAGCCTGTCGCGGCCGGCGACGCAGAGCCGGGCCTTCAGGCTGCCGGCGGGATAGTAGATGCCGGCATGGATCACCTCGCTGTTGCGCGAGGAGATCTCGCTGCCGATGGTGTCGGCCGCTTCCAGGATAAGCGTCTCCCGGCCCGCCTGGGCGAGGGCGCGGCCGATGGCGAGCCCCACCACCCCGGCGCCGATCACCACCGCTTCAACGTTCTCGGTCATGGGCCGGGAAGATGCGAAGGCGCTCCCTTGGCGTCAAGCCGCGCACGGTGCGCGGCAAGCGCCTCGCGCTGCACGACATAGAGGCTCGAGAGGATGATGATGGCTGCGCCCAGGAGGACGGTCGGCGTGGGGAACTCCCGCCAGAAGAGGAAGCCGAAGGCGGTTGCCCAGATAAGGGCGCTGTATTCCAGGGGCGCAAGAAGCGAGACCTGGCCGAAGCGGAAGGCCTGGATGACGAAATATTGCCCAAGGGTGGCCGCGACCGCTAGGAGCACGAAGAGGAGCCAATCGGCCAGGCCCGGCGTCTGCCAGCCGAAGGGCATGAGGATTCCGGAGCCCGTCAGCATGAAGACCGAGAACCAGAACATCATGGAAGGGCTGCTCTCCGTATCGCTCATCAGCCGCGAGATGTTGAGGCTGAGGGCGTAGGTGAAAGCGGCGATCAGGGCTAGCACGGCGCCGAAGCCGAAGCCCGCACCGCTCGGCTGCAGCACGACGATGACGCCGATCAGACCGACCAGAATCGCGGTCCACCGGCGAGGGCCGACCTTCTCCCGCAGCATGGGAACCGACAAGGCGCTCATGAGCAGCGGGCTGACGAAGGTGATGGCGACCGTATCGGCAAGGGGCAGCATGCGCAGCGCCGCCACGAAAGTCACCGCCGTGACGGCGCTGGCGAGACTGCGTACCACATGCCAGCCCATGCGCCGGGTGGCCAGAGTGAGAATGCCGCCCTGGGTCAGCGCCAGCGCGATGGCGAAGAAGGGGCTGAGGGCCCGGGTGAAGAACATGATCTGGGCGAGGGTATAGCCGCCCACCAGAGCCTTGGACACGGCGTCGACCACGGACATGCAGAAGACGCCCGCCGCCATGTAGAGGATGCCGCGCAGCGGGATGTGGTGCCGGCCGGCGCCACGCGCGAGGCCGGCGCTCATGACCGGGCGGCCCGGCGTCTGGCCGCCGCCACCGCCTCGCGATGGGCGATATATATGCTGCTGACGATGATGCAGGCCGCCCCGCCCAGCACCAGCCAGCTCGGGATGTCACCGAAGATGACGAAGCCGAACAGCGTCGCCCAGACGATGCTGAGATAATCCAGCGGAGCGACGAGAGAGGCCTCGCCATAGCGGAAGGCTTGGTTGTAGCAGAACTGGCCGAAGCTGCCGGAGATGCCGACGACGATGAACCAGATCCAGTCATGGAAGGAGGGCTCGATCCAGAGGGACGGCATGGTGACCCCGAGCACGATGACGACCGCGAGCGAATAGTAGAACAGGATCGTATGGCTCGATTCCGTGCCGCTGATCTGGCGCGAGGTGACGATGGTGAGCGCCCAGCAGAGCCCGGACAGGAGAGCGAGCGCGGCGCCGAGGCTGATGCCGCTGGGGCTCGGCTGCACCGCCAGCAGCACGCCGGCGAATCCGAAGGCGACCGCGCTCCAGCGCCGGATGCCCACATGCTCGCCCAGCATCGGACCCGAGAGCGCGGTGACAAAGAGCGGGGCGGCGAAGTTGATGGCGATGCTGTCGGCGAGCGGCAGCAGCCGCAGCGCGTAATAGAAGCTGAGCATGGTGGTGAGGTTGAGGGCCGAGCGCAGAAGATGGCCGCCGATGCGCCGGGTGCGCAGCGTGCCGATGCCGCCCGCGCGGGTCGCGATCCCGGCGGCGATCCCGAGGCCCATCACATAGCGCACGAAGCCGATCTGAAGCGGCGAATAGCCCTTGGCCAGCCACTTCACCGCCGTGTCGAGAACGATGATGAGAAAGGAGGCCGTGAGCATATAGGCGATGGCACGGGCGGGAAAATTGCGCAGACCCGCGCCAGTCACGTTGGACGCCATGCTACCCCCTGGATCGAGGCTCTTTCCTAACCGCTTTGCCGTTCGCCCGCCACGGCCATTCCTGCAGGGCGGCGTTGCACCCCGAGGCTGGCAAAGTTGCGCCCCGGCGGGCTCGGAGGCTAGAATTTGGAATCCCAGGAACCGAATCCATGCCCCTCGACATCGTCCCCTCCGTCTGCCCGCATGATTGCCCGAGCACCTGCGCGCTCGAGGTCGAGCGGCTGTCGCCGAGCCGGATCGGCAAGGTCCGGGGGGCTGCCTCCAACAGCTATACCGCCGGCGTGGTCTGCGCCAAGGTCGCCCGCTACGCCGAGCGCCAGCACCATCCCGACCGCCTGGCTCACCCGCTGCGCCGGGTCGGGCCAAAGGGCGCGGGGCGGTTCCAGGAGATCTCCTGGGAGGCCGCGCTGGACGAGGTGGCCGAGGCCTTCGAGCGGGCTGCCGCCCGCCACGGCCCCGAGACCGTCTGGCCTTATTTCTATGCCGGCACCATGGGGCTCGTGCAGCGCGACGGGATCGAGCGGCTGCGGAACGTCATGGGCTATTCCCGCATGTATTCGACGATCTGCATAGCGCTGGCGGATGCCGGCTGGGTCGCCGGAGTCGGGGTGAAGTACGGCGCCGATTCGCGGGAGATCGCCGAGTCGAACCTGATCGTGGTCTGGGGCGGCAATCCGGTTTCGACCCAGGTCAATGTGATGACCCATATCAGCCGAGCGCGGAAGAGCCGCGGCGCGCCGCTGGTGGTGGTCGATCCTTATCGCACCGGTACGGCGGAGGTGGCCGATATCCATCTGATGCCGCGGCCGGGAACCGATGGCGCACTCGCCTGCGCCGTGATGCATGTGCTGTTCAAGGAAGGCTTCGCCGATCGCGACTATCTGGCGCGGTATACCGATGTGCCGGGCGAGCTCGAGGCGCATCTCGAAAGCCGGACGCCG
>DATBBO010000456.1:0-2085 GCA_036270995.1 Dongiaceae bacterium
GTGAAGACCTCACCGGGCTTGATCGGCGACTGGCTGATGCCGGGCACGCCGTCCATGGCAATCGGAAGCCGAATGCCATGCCAGTGAACCGTCGTCTCCTCGCCGAGCCGGTTCTCGACCAGTATGCGGACAGGCTCGCCCTGGCGGATCCGCAAGGCCGGCCCTGGCACTGTCCCGTTATAGGCCCAGACCGCTGTCGGATGATGATCTTCGCCTCGCAGAGACACCTCTCCAGGCGCCGCCACGATGCGATAGTCGCCGCTCGCGGCTGCGTGGGCCGGCCGGGGACGCAGCAGAAGCGTCAAGGCAAGGCCGCCGCCGGTCCGAAGCAGGCTACGGCGAGAAAGTGGAAAACCGGAATTGGTGGTCACGCCTCGACCCTTCCGCGATCTCGACAAAGGACGTCCGGCGCGGGCGAGGATCGCCCGCGCGCTCAAATGCCGGGATCAATCGCCTGCGGCGATCGACGCGGCGTCAGCCGATGTCGTGAGAGCGAGGAGGGCCGGGATCGGGCGAGAAGGCCCTGCCGAGCAGGAGCGAGCCCTGCTGCGGAACGGCCGCCGGAATAAGCACGACCTTGGTCGGAGCAGTCTGCGGAATGGCGGCCAGGATCGGCGTGGCGCAGCTCAGGCTGCAGTTACCCATCTCCTTGGCTATGCCGCCATTGCCGCTGCAATCCTTGCAGTGGCCAGCGCTGCCCATGCCGGAGGTCATAGCCATCTTGACCGGCATGCTGGCGGCCTGAACGACGGACAGATTCATTCCCAGGGCCAGAAAGGCACCCAGCAGCAGGACGAAGACCCGTCGGTGCAGCGACATGGAATCAAGCATGGCGGCAAAACCGGCGGGGAACAAGCGCGCTCACGGAGCTGTGACCTCTCGACGCGCTCCGGCTGAAGCCGACCGCCCGCCCAAAGAGATACTGCCTCCACCGCGATGTAACCGACGGGCCCGCGCTTGCGTATTCATGGATAGAGGCGGATCGAACCGCGTTCGTTGCGGGACGCTCCGCCGCCCTGTTCACAGCAAGACGGATGGAGGCGAATATGGACAGCGTTTTGAATTGCGCCGCCCACGGGTGGCTCATGGCCGCAAGCGGCATCGCGTTCTACGGCGTGCTGGCTTTGGCCGGGGTTGCTCTCGTCAAATACCTCTTCTCGACCGGCCGCAGCCAGGCGATCGCCTAGGCACCCCCAACCTTCAACCAACGGGAAGGACGCGCGTGCCAGGCGCGCCTTCCCTCTCGAGGAGATGTTGTGATGGAAATCGCAAATCGGCCGGCCACCGTGCCGGCCGAGGCCGGCTCGTCCTGTCCCGCCGCGACGCAGGATTCCCCGTCCGGGCGCCGCCGACGCCGCAGCCTCGTCATCGCCGCGGCGCTGGCCGCGGCCGGCGTCGCTCTCGCCCTTTGGCAGCATTGGCTCACGCTCGCCGAGCTGACGCCGCTCCTCTTCACCCTGCCCTGCGCCGTGATGATGTTCATGTGCATGAAAGACATGAACCACGGGCAATCCTCCGACACCGCGCAAGCGCCCGCATCCCGGGAAACGCCTCCCGCCGATGGCCGCAGCTAGCGCCGCCGCAGCAGCCGGCATCGCAGTCACCAGCAAACCAAAGGAGAAAGACATGACTCGCAAGCTGACAAGGATTTTCGCCGCCACCGCCGTCTTCGGCGCCCTGACGGCCGCTACGACGGCCTTCGCCCAAGGCGGCACCTCGCCCTCACCGTCCCACGGGGCCATGCCGATGACCAACGGCCAGGGCGGGATGATGAACATGATGGGGCAGATGAACCCCGATCAGATGAAGCAGATGACCAGCATGGTCGAGAACTGCAACCGCATGATGGAGAGCATGACGAACATGCCGGCCAAGCCGGATAAGGAGCCGGCACCCGGCAGCCACGGCTGATCGAGACCGGTCGCATGGGACCCGGCGCACGAGGCTAGAGCCTGGACGCCCAAAGCCGCTCGGGCGCTTGGTCCCGATCCGCCCCTGGGCTAGCCTATGGCGTCACCCTACTTCGCAGGCGACAGGATGAGTTCCCGGACCGATGGCCATAGCATCGCATGAGCCGGCGCTTCG
>DATBBO010000457.1:0-9833 GCA_036270995.1 Dongiaceae bacterium
GCGCCTCGCGCCCTATGCGGCGCGGGTCTGGGAGCGCCTCGACGAGGCGCGAAGGCGCGGCGACCGCATCCTCTATGAGGGCGCCCAGGCGGCGATGCTGGATGTCGACCACGGCACTTATCCCTTCGTCACCTCCTCCAATACCGTGGCGGGACAGGCGGCGGCGGGCTCGGGTGTCGGCGTCAAGGCCATCGGCTATGTGCTCGGCATCACCAAGGCCTATACCACACGGGTCGGCGCGGGTCCTTTTCCGACGGAGCTCACGGAGGAGATCGGGCAGCGCCTGGGCGAGCGGGGCCGCGAGTTCGGGACGGTCACCGGCCGCAAGCGGCGCTGCGGCTGGTTCGACGCCGCCATGGTCCGCCAGGCGATCAAGTTCGGCGGGATCGATGGCATCGCCTTGACAAAGCTCGACGTGCTGGACGGACTTCCGGAGCTGAAGATCTGCGTTGGCTACCGTGTCAAGGGCGAGGAAATATCCTATATGCCCGCCGGCATGGCGGCCCAGGCGGCGGCGAGGCCGATCTACGAAACCATGGAGGGCTGGCCGGAGTCGACACGCGGCGCCCGCAGCTGGATCAATCTCCCGGCGACCGCGATCAAATACATCCGGAGGATCGAGGAGCTGATCGAGGCGCCGGTGGCGCTGCTCTCGACGAGCCCCGAGCGCGACGACACGATCCTGGTACGCGATCCCTTCGCGGATTGAGGATGCCTCAGAAGGCGAGGTGGAATCCGACCGTGCCGGCATTCACCGAAAAATTGCCGGCGAAGGCGCCGTCATAGCGCAGGAAGAGCTCTCCGGATGGCATCACCGGAAGACTGAGACCGGCGCCGATGACGGCGGCATCGCGATCGGGGCTTGCGCCCTGGACAGTGAAGCTGGAATCGGGTGCCCCTACGAAACTCGCCGTGATGGAGCGCGCCGGGTCGGCGAAATCATGGCTCCATCCCGCCCGTAACTGGAGCCCGAGAGGCTGGGCCAAGCCGACAGCCAGATCCCCCGTGAACTCGAGGCCGAGCAGGCTGCGGGCCGATGCGGTGGTCTCGTCAGCGACCTGGAGATCGATGGCGCCGGCCCCGGATTCCGTGAAGGCATTCTGGCCGATGACGATCCCTTGCATTGCGGCAAAGGGTGTCAGCGCCATGTTTTCATCGACACGGATGTGGTAGCCCGTCTCCAGGCTCGACAGGAATTCATTCGCGCCGGGCGTGGCGCTGGCGCTACGGACGAGGCCAGGAAAGACGATGCTCCGGCTGAGATCGCCCCAGCTATGGGCATAGCCCAAGGCGCCATCGAGATACCAGTTTCCGGGGGCGTAGCTGGCATAAGCGCCGAAGGAGAAGGTGCTGACCGCTCCGTTGCCTGAAATGCCTTGAACGCCGAAACCGCTGCCGGAATAGGAGAGCGCCGCGCCGGCGAGTAGATCGCGCGTGACACGATAGTCCGCGCCCACCGCGCCGCCCCAGACATCGTAGGCGACGTCATGGCTGTCGCCATCGCCGGCGAGGTTACCGCCGCCACCGAAGCCTGCGATCCAGGTCCGCAACCGTCCATCGCCGGCCGGCAACGTGTTGGAACCGATGCCGAGCTCGGCCTCGCCGACTCCCCCATTGAGCGCGGCATTGCCTCCCGTGCGCCCAAGCCACATCTGGTTGCGCAATGTCTGAAGGAACATGTCGGCGCCGGCGATTTCCACGGTGGAGAAGTCGGCATAGGCCTCGCCGTCGAGCTGCATGAGGGCCGATTGCAACGGGCCGGGGCTGCCGTAGTTCAACAGGTCGAGGGCGTTGTAGACGCTGTCCATATCGCTGAAGAGGGGCGGCGGGGTGGCGGTGTCGAGGGCGGTGGCGACGGCACCGACATTGCCGCCGCCGGCCCGTGGACGATAGGAGAGCGCATGGAGGCCGATCGGCTGGAGGTTCACATAGTCGTCGGCGGGTACGAACTTCGCATTGGCGCAGCCCGGTGCCGATGAGAGGCCGATCAGACGCTCCTGCGTTACCCCACCACGGCCCCGGGGGCCCGGCGTCGGGATGGCTGGCGGGTTCGCCGGAAAATGGCCCAGGATGGGACCAGCGGTTCCGATAAGCATGCAGGTCCCTGCGGGCACCTCCACGATGACCAGGGAATCCGGCATATAAGGAAGCGCAAGCAGATCTCGAATCTGGGCCGCGGACTTTCCGCGAATCACATTCGACCCCACGATAAAACTGCCGATCGGGCTGGTCACGCCGTTGGTATAGAAGCGGATGTACTGGGTGGGCTCGGTCGTACGCACGACGAAGGCGGCACCGCTGTCGAGGAAGGAAGCGGTCGGCGGTACGCTGAAGATATAGGCGTTTGCATCGGCCCCCGTCATTATCTCGGGAACGAAGGTGCCATTGCGGCGATAGATCGGCCCCGTGATGATGTCGCCGGGTGGCAGAGGCAGGCCATCCATCACCTCCTGGGCTCGCGCCTCCGCCGCGAGGCCGATGGTCACTGCAGCCAATAGCGCCATGAAGACGCAGGTCGAGACGGTCGTCCCAGGTCGATGAGCCATCGCCCTCCCCCTCTTGCGGACGAGACTACACTGGGGGGACCAATGTGAATATTGCGTTAGATCAAATGAGCCTGCGGCTCAGGCTTTCTTCGGGAGCAACCGCGTAACATGGCCCATCTTGCGGCCGGGCCGCGGCTCGCGCTTGCCATAGAGATGGAGCTTGGCGCCAGGCTCGGCGAGGATCTCGCGCCAGGCCAGAACCTCATCGCCGATCAGATTCTTCATCACCGCCCGCGAGTGATGCTCGACCGATCCCAGCGGCAGTCCGCAGACGGCGCGCACGAATTGCTCGAACTGGCTGGTGACGCAGGCATCGATCGTCCAGTGGCCGGAATTGTGCGGCCGCGGCGCCAGCTCGTTGACGAGCACCTCGCTCGATTTCGTCACGAACATCTCGACGGCGAGGAGGCCGACAACATCCAGGGCCTCGGCGACACGGGCTGCAATCGCCTCGGCCCTTGTCAGCAGAGCCTCCGGCAGCTCGGCCGGAGCGATGGTCTCGTCGAGGATGTGATGGCGATGCCGGTTCTCCACCGGCGGGAAGGCCAGCATGCCGCCATTGAGGCCGCGTGCAAGCACGACTGAGATCTCATGGCTGAAATCGACGTAGCCCTCGAGAATGCCGATACCGGCACCCATGCGTCGCCAAGCCTCGGCGGGGTCGCTCTCGGCAGTCACCATGACCTGGCCTTTGCCGTCATAGCCAAACTGGGCGGTCTTGAGGACGGCGGGCCTGCCTATCGCCTCGAGCGCCGCTCCGAGCTCGACAGCGCTGCCGACCCGCCGATAACGCGTCGTGGGGACCCCGGCCTCCGCCAGGAAATCCTTCTCGCGCAGACGCTCCTGGCAAATATGCAGGACGCGGGGCCGGGGCCGCGTCGGCTTCAGCGCCGCCAATAGCTCGGCAGTGGCCGAGGGCACGTTCTCGAACTCGAAGGTCACGACATCGACGGCGGCGGCGAAGTGCGCCAGGGCCTCGCGATCCTCATAGGCTGCCATCGTCGCGGCGGCGGAGACCTGGAAGGCCGGCGATTCCGCGTCGGGGCAATAGCTGTGGGTTCGATAGCCGAGACGCGCGGCGGCCATGGCCGTCATGCGACCGAGCTGACCGCCGCCAAGAATCCCGATGGTCGAGCCCGGCGGGATGACCTGGCTCTGCTCGGTCACCTATTTCTTGTCCGTCTTGGGGGCTGCGCTCGGGTCTTCACCGACGGCATCGGTGCGGGCCTGGCGCCAGCTCTCCAAAGCCTTGGCGACCCGCTTGTCCGACAGCGCGAGAACGGAAGCCGCGAGAAGGGCGGCGTTCACGGCGCCGGCCTCGCCGATGGCAAGCGTCCCCACCGGCACGCCGGCCGGCATCTGGACGATGGAGAGGAGGCTGTCCATCCCCTTGAGGGCACGGCTTTCGATGGGCACGCCGAAGACGGGAAGGCGCGTCATGGAGGCGGTCATGCCCGGCAGATGTGCAGCACCCCCAGCTCCGGCGATGATGACCCTGAGCCCACGCCCGGCCGCGGATTCGGCATAGGCATAGAGCCGCTTCGGCGTGCGGTGGGCGGAGACGATGCGGGTCTCATAGGCGATGCCCAGCGCCTCCAGGGTCTCGGCGGCGCGCTGCATGGTATGCCAGTCGGACTGGCTGCCCATGATGATCCCCACCGCCGGCTCTTTGCTGGCCATTCCGCCCAATGCTCCCGAAACCCCGAAAGGGCCGGCATTATAGGAGGGGCCGGGGGTGGCGCAAGGGAAGGGGCCTAGAGGTCGATGCCTGCGATCCGGACCGATTCCGTCCAGAGACGGGCTGCCGCGACATCATCCCGCGCTTCGGTCGTGGGGGTCGCCGGCCGGCATTTGTCGAAATAGCCGCCGCTGCTCCCCGCCACATCCGGTGAGGATGCCAAATGGACGATCGTCTCCGCGCCCTTCTCGGGCGAGATGGCGAAGAGCTTGGCGGCGCGGATCACGAGGGACATGACGCCGCCGGCCTGATCGCCGAAGCGGGTTGCTACGAATCCGGGATGCAGGCAGTTCGCGGTGACCCCCGTGCCTGCCAGTCGGCGCGCCAGCTCGCGCGTGAAGAGGATGTTGCAGAGCTTGGAGCGGCCATAGGCCTTGTAGCCGTCATAGCCCTTCTCGCCTTGCAGATCGGCGAAGTCGAGATGGGCCCCGCGATGGGCAATCGAAGCCGTGCTCACGATGCGCGAGGGTGCGGCTGCCTTGAGCCGGTCGATCAGGGTGCAGGTGAGCAGGAAATAGGCCATGTGATTGAGAGCGAAGGTGCGCTCGAGGCCGTCCTCGGTGAGGCGCCGGGCGCCGAAGAATGCGCCGGCGTTGTTGATCAGGACATCGATGCGCGGTTCGGCCGTGGCGATCTCGGCGCCGACCCGCTTCATCTCGGAGAGACGCGAGAGATCGGCCGGATAGACGCCATGTCCCGCCGCCGGCGTAGCGATTTTCAGGCGCGTCAGGACTCTCTCGGCGCGGCGTGGATCACGGGCGACGAGGAGGAGCCGTGCGCCCTGGCGCGCGAGGCGCATGGCGGCCACTTCGCCGATGCCGGAGGTGGCGCCGGTGATGACGACGGTCTTGCCCTGCATTGCCAGCCTCGCTTGTCCTCCGGGAGGATAGCGGCTGGAAAGAGAAAGGTCCCGGCCTCAATGGGCGGGCGGTAGCTCGCTGCGGCGCACGATCTCGGCCCAGGATTCGAGGGTGCCATCGCGATGGCGAATGGCAGCCTTGGCGGCGGCCTCGCCATCGCCCTTGGCAAGCGCTGCGAGGATCGCGCGATGCTCGGTCTGGGCGGCCGCCATGCGCGGGCGGTCGACTTCGAAGATCGACTGCGACCGTGCACGCCAGACCCGGTCCCAGAGCTCCTCGATCTCCTGCTTCAACACTGCATTGGGGCCCCGCTCATAGAGGCGGCGGTGAAACTCGCGATTGCCGGTGCTGAACCGCGCGGCCGAGCCGGCGGCGAGGTCGCGGTCCATGCGATCGAGGATCTTGTTGAGCTCGGCAAGCGAGGACTTGTCATGACCCTTCGCCGCCTCCCGTACCGCCATTACCTCGAGATGCATGCGTACCGAGACGATCTCGGCGGCCCGCGACCAGGAGAGATTGGCAACCGAGGCCCCGCGGTGGCTGTGCATCTCGATGAGCCCGTCGCGCTGGAGCATCCGCAGCGCCTCGCGCACCGGCATCTCGCTCATGTTGAACTCGCGGGCGAGCTCCGTCAGCCGCAGCCGGTCATCGGGCTTGTAGCCGCCGCCGAGGATTCGCCGGCGCAGCTGCTCATAGACCCATTCGCTCTTGGTGGCGAACGGACGATCGGCGATGTTCATGATCGCGTTCCTCCTGCCGCATAGCCGGCATAGTAGTCGCCTGCCTCGACTTTCAGATCCTCACGGCCCTCGAAGCGGTCGGCATCGAATCCCGCAAGCAATCCCGGGCGCTCGCCGCTGTCGAGCCACTTGGCCAGAAGCTCGCCGATCAGCGGACCGAGAAGGAAACCGCGGCCGTTGCAACCATTGGCCTGCACGAATCCCTTGAGACGCGCGACCGGTCCCACCAAGGGCTTGCGATCGGGCGTCATGTCGTAGACCCCGGCCCATTGGCGCACGACGCGAAGATGACCCAGGCGCGGCGCCTTGGCGAGGATGGTCCGCGCCGTGCGGCCGAGGGAGCGGGCGGTGGCCGCGAGGTTCACACCGGGCTCCTCCGCGGGCGCCAGACAGCCGGCGACGAGCTCGCCGCGCAGGGTTTGATTGAACCAGCCTTCCTGCGGCCGGTAGAAGGTGATGGCGGCCCGCATGAAGGGCTGGGCCGCTTCAGTTACCAGTGCCTCGCGGCGCAGTGGCGTGTTGGGAATGCGGATCCCTGCCTTGGCGGAGAAGGCGCCCGACCAGCCGCCGGCGGCGTTGACCACGGTTGCAGCCTTGATGTCGCCGGCAGATGTGCGGAGCCCCGCCACGGCATTGCCGCTGAGCAGCACGTCCAGCGCCTCGCAATCCTCCATCAGGCGGATGCCGAGCCGCTCCGCTGCCGCGCGATAGGCGTAGAGCACGGCGTCATGATGGACGATGGCATCGCGATGCATCAGCGCGCCGGCGGGCTTCTCACCCCCAACAAGCACGGGGAGCCGGCGCAGAGTCTCCGATGCGCCGATCAACTCGGGCCTGAGGCCGAGGCCGCGCAGCATGTCGCGCGTCTCGGCCATGCGCGCCATCTCCGCTTCCTCATAGAGGACCCAGCCATAGCCGGCCCGCCAGAAGAGGGTATTGGCGCCGAGCTCATCGGCCAGGCGCTCATGCTTGGCCTGAGCGGCGATGGCAAAGCGGGCGAGCTCCTCGGTCAGCTGCATGGCGCGGATGCGCCCGACATTGCGCCCCGATCCGCCGGCGCCGGTGAAGCGCCTCTCCAGCACCAAGATCTCGCGTTTGCCCAGCCGGGCGAGCTCGACGGCGAGCGAGAGGCCGGTGATCCCGCCGCCGACGATGATGACATCCGCACGGATCGTCATCGATCGGCCGCAGCGAGAGCGGCAAGGGAGGTGGGGCGGAGAAGCGGGCGCACGGTCGGAAGTGCCACCTTCCGGCCGGCCTCGGCGAGACAGACGAGCATCTCCGCATGGCAGAGCTTTCCCTGACAGGGGCCGGTGCCGGCGCCGGTGCGGCGCTTCAGAAGCTCGATATCAGCGAAGCCGTCGGCGATCGCCGTCAAGGCGTCGCGACGACGGACATCCTCGCAGGGACAGAGGAATGCCTCAGCCGCGGGCTGCGTCACGCTCCGGGGCGCTGAGTCGGGCTTCCAGGCGGCCTCGCCGACGACGGTCAGCGGAATCAGCGCCTTGCCATCCGTCAGCACCACGGGCGGCGAGCCGTCGAGGACCGCCCTTTGGCCGGCCTGCATCTGGAGCTCATAGCTCGGCTGGCTGAAGCCGATGACGAGGAGATCGCAGGGTTGGGTGCCGACACGATCGAAGCGAGCCCCGGTGACATGGCTCCTGCCTTCGGCAGAACTGAGCGCGGTCCCAGGGAAGCGCGGCAGATCCGCCGGCGGCAGATCGGCCGGTCCGGCGATCCAGGCGAGGGGCCGGCCGGCCGCCAGCGCCATTGCGGCGCCCTCGGCATCGGCGAAGACGCCGACGCGCCAGGCCTTCGGAATCGCCGCGACCGAGGCCAGGCGCTCGAACGCACGCAGGCCGACGATGCCGGGAAGGTCGTTTCCGGCGAAGCAGGGCAGCCGGTCATAGGCGCCGGTCGCCACGACCAGCGCATCGAAGCCGAGGACCACGGGCCCCTCCGGCCCGATGAGGAGCGCCTCCTGCGCCTCCTCATAGAGGCCGAGGCAGGTCGTGCCGGTAAGCTGCGGCAGATTGCGGCTTCGCTGAAGCAGCGCTGCGAGCTCCGATGCGCAGGCCCGCTGGAAACGCGCGCGGCCGCCCAGCACCTCGGATGCCTCGACCAGCAAGACGTCATTGCCAGCCTCCAGGAGTGCCGTGGCAGCTTCGAGCCCGGCCAGGCCGCCGCCGACGATCAGCGTTGCGCAGCGCCGCTCGCGCCATTGCCCGGTGATGGGAGCCGACATCTCGGGCAAGGTGGGCGCGGCAGAAAGCCGGCGCAGGCGCTCGAGATAGAACTGGCGCAGGGCTCGCGGCGCCAGGAGGCGCTGCTCGTAAAACCAGGGCGGCAGGTTCTCGGCCAGGCGGCCGAGGAGGCGCCGCCACCCGGCGCCGCGCCCGCCCGGCATCTCGGTGCTCTGGCAGGCGAGGGCGATGCGCCCATCGGAAAGGCTGATGCGGCATTGCTGGCACCAGCCCGCATGGCAGAAGGCGCCGCGCGGCCGATGCAGGCGGAAGCTGCGGGAGAGCGCCCGGCGGCCAGCGCTGAGCGCTGCAGCAGCAGCACTCGGGCTCTGGGCGGCGGAAAAAGATTCGGTCATCGCTTGCAATCGTATATTTGATATGATTTAGAATATCGCATTCGGCCGCTCTTGCCTAGCGGCCTTCGCGGCGAGCCATGGAGGACATCCCTTGTCGAAGACGATCGAAGTCGCGCGCACGGCGCATCGCGTCATCGCCGACTACATGGGCACCAAGCCCGGCGAGAAGGTGGTCATCGTGATCGATACGAGAACCAGCCCCTCGATTCCCGAGGGCCTGGCGGGCGCGGCCCATAGTGTCGGCGCCGATCCGGTCGTCGTCATGATGACGCCGCGGGCCAAGAGCGGCATGGAGCCGCCCGAACCGATCACGGCGGCGATGGTGAAGGCGGATGTAGTGATCGCGGCCGCCAGCCGCTCGATGTATCACATCGAAGCGAAGAACCAGGCGAAGCAGGCCGGGGCGCGCGGCGTGTTCAATGCGCCATTCGAGGAGGATGGTTGGATCAACGGCGCCATGACCGCCGATTTCCTCGAGCTGCGCAAGCTGGCCGAGCGGCTGCGCGACCGGCTCGCCCGTGGCAAGCTGGCGCATGTGACATCGCCAGCCGGCACCGATGTGCGCATGGTGATCGAGGGCCGCAAGCCGGTGGGCTGGCTGACGGGAGTGTGCCGCAATCGGGGCGAGGTCTCGGCCTTTCCCGGCGGCGAGGTGTCGCTGCCGCCGCTGGAGGGCACGACCGAAGGCCGCATCGTGATCGAGCACATCATGACCGATATCGGCCGCCTCGCGCGGCCCATCATTTGGGTGGTCGAGAAGGGCGAGGCGGTGCGCTTCGAGGGCGGGGCCGAGGCGCTGGCGCTCGAGGCTCATATCGAGGGCGTGAAGAACGCCCGCAACATCGCCGAGCTCGGCATCGGAATCAATCCGATGTCGCGCCTCACCGGCGGCATCACCGAGGTCAAGAAGAAGCTGGGCACGGCTCATATGGCGCTGGGAGATTCCGCTGCAGGCTATGGCGGCAAGGTGACGAGCGACGTGCATCTCGACGGCATGATCATGGATGTCCGGATCGAGATCGATGGCGAGGTGATCGCCGAGAAGGGCAGGATCCTGGTGTGAGCAAATCCCAGGACATTGTCGCCCGGCTGCGCAAGCTCGAGGGCGGCGGGCTCAGGACCTTCGCCGAGGATCCGCCCCTGGTCTGGGAGAAGGCGGAGGGCTGCCATGTCTGGGATGCCGACGGAAAACGCTATCTCGATCTCTATGGCGGCTTCGCGGTCGCGGCCATCGGCTATGGCCATCCCAAGGTGGTGGCGGCGATCCAGGACCAGGCGGCCACCTTGATGCATTGCCCCTCGGCCCATCCCTCGCGCATCCGAGCCGAATTCTATGAGGCACAGATCGGA
>DATBBO010000458.1:0-3946 GCA_036270995.1 Dongiaceae bacterium
CCCACCGGGATGCCCTGGTCGCGCAGCTGGTCCTGTAGCTGCTTTTGCTGCGTATTCCATTGGGGATCGAGCATGGCGGTCTGCCGTTGCAGAACCGCGTTCGCCGCCTCTTGATTGTATTGCCCGCCCGTCGGCAGCGCAGGTGCGCCCGCGAACGACATCGGCCCGGTCGGGATGTTGCCCGCCAGGGTCGCGCCGAGTCCCCCGAATTGCTTCTGCAAGGCCTGCTGCTGCTGGAGCAGCTGCTGCTCTGTCGGGCTCAGCGTCGTCGTCTGCGTGATGCTCGGCACCCACTGCCCGTTGACGTACTGGCCGCCGCCGGCATCGGGCGCCGTGGGCGCGGCGGGCGCAGGCCCGGCGGGCGCAGGCGCGGCGGGCTGGCGTGCCGCTTGCTGCCCCGCGCCAGCGAGGCCGAAGCCCTGCGGGTTGTAGCCTTGCTGGCCGCCCCAATTCTGTTGGCCGCCCCAATTCTGTTGGCCGCCTTGCTGTTGCGTCCCTCCACCAAAGAATTGCTGGCCAATCCTCTGAGCATAGTTCTGTTGTGCCGGCTGTGCCGGCTGCGGCGGCCGACCGAAGTTGAAGTTGCCGCCGCTCGGGAATCCGCTAGCGGCCATGTGCTTGGCTCCTCATTACCGGGTCGGCTGTCCGCCGTGGCTTCCGGCGCCTGGATCTCCGGCGCCGCCCCCTCCGGCGAAGGCGCCACCGGAATGGCCGCCGCCGAGGCCGCCCATGCCGCCGCCGCCCTGCGCGGCTCCGGGCGGTGCCCAGCCCCCGGCGCCATAGGGGCCCTGGCCTTGGCTGCGGAGCCACTGGTCGTATTGCGGCGTCCCCGGAGTCAGGGCCGGCAGGTTGAGCATTCCCCTGACGTGGTTCGCCCAGGCGAGGCCGGGAGGAGGTGCTGCCGCCGCCCCGCCGGCTCCACCGAGCCCGCCGGCCCCCGCCGCATGAGCGGCGGCCTCCGCTGCTGTCGGCGAGCCGAAGCTGTAGGACACGGTGCCGTAGGGTCCGACCTGATTGACCGCGCCCAACCTCGCATTGGCGAGCGCGGTCTGGATGTTCTGCTGCGTTTGCGCCTGCGAGGTCTGATAGGGATTCGGGATCGCTGGCGGCGAGGGTGCTTTGCTCATAGCCCGGTCCCTCTTCTTGGCGCCATGTAGCCGCGCCCGCGCGCCGCCCCTGCATATCCCGGCCGCCTCTGCTGCGGCGGCTGCGCCGGCAGACCGGGTGCGCCCATCGAGCCCATGCCCATGGGGGACGCCCCCAGCGACGTCATCGGCATCAGCGATGACGTGCTCATGCCGGTCGCAGGCGGCGGTGCGCTCGGCATGCCCGCAGGCGCGGCGGGGGGCCCGGCAGGAAGCGCTCCCGGTGTCATGCCCATGGAGCCTCCCATCGGCGGCGCCCCTGGCGGTGGCCCCGGAGGCGCTCCTGGAGGCATGCCCGCCATGCCCATCGGAGGTGCGCCCATCGGAGGTGCGCCCATCGAGCCCATGCCGCCCATCCCGCCGCCCGGCGGCATCCCTGGACTGCCGGGTGTCATGCTCGGCATCGGCATCGGCTGCGCCGCGCCCATCCCTGGTGACAGCATGCCTCCAGGGGACGGGAAGCCGCCGCCTCCCATCGCCGTCGGCATCATTCCCCCCGGCTGGGCAATGCCCATCCCGGGATTCCCCCCAGGCGAGAAGCCGCCGAATTGCGCGCTAGTCGCCGCGAGCGGAGATGGACCTCCCGCTGCCGGCGGGGTCGGTGGGATAGCTGCTTTGCTGGGCATTGTTTAAACCCTCTAGCCAGTGTTCAGCGTCGCTTCGCATGAGGCCGTAGCTGACCCCGTCATCGTCGGGGAACAGCAAGGGGTGATGGCCCTCCTGGTGGAATCCCAGGCGAGCGAGAAACCTCCGGGCGTCCTCGTTCGTAGCGCGGGTCACCGCGCTCACGCGCAGGCATTGCAGCTCCAGGAAGGGATAGGCGAGCAGCCGGGCGATGACCTGACGCGACGCCCAGCGCGGCGTGATGCTGGCGATGGTCATCTGGATATTCGGCGGCTGGAAATCGTTGTAGAGCACGGCGGCGACGAGCGTCTCGCCGCGCACGATGCCGATGCAGACATAAGGCGGCGAGAAGGCGACGCCGATCTGCCCGCCGATCCATGCGGCCAGTTGCTCATCCGCCTGATAGACGAGCATCAGATCTGCTTGGACACTTCCACGATCAGGTCGGTTCGCATCCAGACGACAGGCGTCACCGTGGCAACGGCCAGCGCGACGCTGATCACCGTGCCCGTCCCCGAAGCCGCATGAACCAGTTCCGTTCTGATCGCTTCCGGCGCCCAGAGCGTGGTGTTCCAGTAGGTCACGTCCCAATAGGGGAGCGCCGAGGGGGTCGGCGAAGGCGCGATGGAAATCGCGAGCGGCTCATAGTCGAAGCCCACCTTGAAGGCATATCTCTGCCCCGGAATCAGTTGCAGGATCGGGCGCGTGCCCGCGAGCCGCTTCTGGGTCGCGATGCTGAAGGATGTCCAGGCCTGCTGCGCCACACAGGTGATCGGCATCCCGTTGTCGGTGTAGCCGACATCCGCCTGCCACACCGAGCCGTCATCGCGCCCGAAATAGAGCCCCGTCTTGAACTCCGACCAGCAACTGCCGTTGCGCCCGCGCCAGCGCTGCCAGCTTTGGTTCGATGTGTTGTAGAGGTGCTGGTCATAGGTGCCATCGATGTTGGGGATATTGAACACCACCCTTCTGCCCTTGCCGTAATAGAGCGCCTGATAGCCGTAGCCGTTGGGGTTGGCGATCATGGCCGCCTTGACCGCGCCCGTGATCTTCGACCTCGGCGGCGTCTGGCCGACCTTGAGCGCCGCGAGTTGTTCTTGCAGCGCGACGTGATCATCGAGCGTCGAGAGGTAGACATCCCCGCCGTACGGCGCCACGCTTCGCGACCCAATCGGGGCGGCCAGCTTGTACTTGCCTATGATCTGCCAGTCTGATGTCAGCGATGGATCGCTGCCGGCATAAAGCAGCACTTCGCCCGTGGTCATGATGATGGCGAAGGTGTTGCTGATGCCATCGCCCCCATCATGGGAGAAGTTGGTGAGGCAGAGGATGTTGCCGCCGAATTGCGCGATGGTCGACAGATTGAACGAGGCGAGCGCGCCCGTGATGTTGCCCGTCGGCGCGTACCAGAATGTCGGGCTCGACGCGAGCCAGAAGAAGAGTCGGCCCTTGTAGGTGAAGACCCCGATTGGCGGTGTCGCCGGCCCGGTGAAGGCGGCAGAGGTGAGCGCGGCGCCGGTCAGCTTCTGCACGGGGTCGCTGCCATTGGCCAGGAACAGGCTGCCCGAGAAGTTGGTCGCGATCCACTGGCTGTTGGCGAAGCCGCTGCCCAAGGTCGCCACCGTGCCGCCGGATACATCGTAGACCGAGCCGCCGCCGCAGGCGATCAGCTTGCGCGTCGTCCCGGTGTGATATTCGCAGAGAGTCTGCACGGGCCCCGCCAGTCCCGTGGCGTAGGGCAGCGTCCCGGTGCGCGTTATCAGGCCGCCCGCGTCGGCATAGAAATTGTCCATGACGACGGCGTCCGTTTCATCCATCCCATCGAGATCGTCGCGCGTGTTCCACCCGGTCATCGGCGGCCTGAGCGGCATGGGCTGCGTGGTCGGCTGGCTCGCATTCATGATGCGGTTGAGGCGCGGGATGCGCGGCGGCATTAGGCCAGATGCCTCCAGGTGATGCGGCGCTTGATGTCGCTCACAGTCTGAAAGGAGATACCGAAGCGAGCGCCGATTTCCTCAAGGGTTCCAGTCGCAGCGCGGATCGCCGAAACGTCTCCCTCAGTCAGTTTGCGGCCAAAATCTTCACCTCGCGCTTGTCGCCCCTTGGCATCCCTGTCGGCCATGTTATCGCTCGGCGTCCCCAGAAAGAGATGATCGGGATTGACACATGCAGGCACG